>JBEKHU010000106.1:0-14929 GCA_050012115.1 Bryobacteraceae bacterium
GCACAGCCGCGCCGGCGAATAAGAGCCGAGCCGCACAGATTGATTGCATGGCGTGCATTCTACTCCTGCATTGGTACCGATCACCTACCCAGACCCCCAGCGTCCCCTCGCGATGCGTCTGCGAGCATCCTGGCGCAAGCACGGAGGGGATTTTGGCGGGCGCGGCGGGTCCCTTTCAGCAGACTGGGCCCGCTCGCTTATCGAAGCCACACCGCTCCTCGGTGGGCGGCTTCATCAGTATTGGCTAAAGAGAGTCGCCTGACCGGAATCAACTCCGGTTTCGCATTTCGGTATCGCGCTCGCGAGAGTGCAAAATGCGATGTCTCAGGCCGATTTCCCTTTCGGCTCGCCGGAAGTCCCAGCGAATCGGTTATAAAGCCAGCAGAAGGCCGCGCCGATGAGTGCCCCGCTGACGAATCCATAAATCAGACCGACCGCGCTTCCCAGATAGGTGATGGAATACCCGGGATACCAGAACGACAGCAGACCCAGGGTGTGCCCCACACCGCGCGCGGCCTCCACCACAGTAAACACGAAGAGCAGGAATCCCCACACGATTCCCGCGGCAACTGCAAAGGCTTTCACGTTCATTTGGATGTTCCTTTCCTGATGCCATCACTGAAAAAGCCCGTAAAGCACGGACTGCCACAGGGTCGGTGCTTAGCCGGGATTTCCCTTTTAGGACCCAGGTTCTTTTCAGTATGAACCCAGTCGCCTTCCTTTGATCCTCCGAGTTGCATCCTTCCCCCCGGGAGCCGTCTTCGCCCACGCAGGGCGGAGTTGTCTCGTTGCCGGAGGGATCAGAACCGGGAGAATCCTGGCTTGCCAGCGCTTTCCACAAGCACCTCGCCGACCCGTCACTGCCCAGTCGCCTGATTCTGCTGCGCCCAGCGCCTACGTCTACCCGGGCCACCATCACCCGCCCCCTTCCGGCCCGTCTACGGAGATTCTGGCGCAAGCGCGGACGGGATTCTGGCGGGCGCGGCGGGTCTGGGAAGCGTGGCGTCATTCGGTCCGACACCGCGACTTGGTGCGCCCTGGAGTTCGGCAAATCGTCATGCATTCCGGTCCAACGAGGTGCGGCTGTGGCTGAGCGTAGTGGTCCACAATCTGGCAGAGCGAAAGAGGCGTTTGGCGGAGCCGGAGGCGGCGCCTGGAGGCGAAACTGCGGTCCGCGGACCAAATGATGGCTGCTTGGTATATATACTTGACTGTGCTGGGGAGTCCCAAATGGGAAACTGCGCAGGGCGGGATTGTCTGCGAATTCCGAGGCGGTGCCGCTTGGGACGAGTAGAACTTATTTCTAAGGAGCGTTGAATGCGTGCAATTTCGAGACGGGACTTTTTCGGGAACAGCGCTGCTGCCGCGCTGTTGTCCGCGTGTGCGTTGGAGCTCAAGGCCGATCCTCTGGGCCTCCCCATCGGATGTCAGACCTGGCCCGTGCAAAAGCTGATCGCCCAGGACTTTCCCGGCACGATCAAGCAACTGGCGGACGCAGGATTCCAGACCATCGAGCTGTGCTCGCCGGTCGGTTATGCGGAGTACGGTTTCGGCGGCCTGGCTAAGTACAAAGGGGCGGAACTCCGCAAGATCCTGGGTGACCATGGCGTGAAGTGCGAGAGCTCACATTTTGGCATCAAGGAGCTTCGGGAGAATCTTGCCGGTAGAATCGCATGGGCAAAAGATGTTGGTTTGACCCAGATGCTGGTGCCAAGTCTCGAAGGGCCGCGGCACCCGACCATGGATGACGTGAAGCGGGCCGTCGATGAATACAGCAAGATGGCCGAACAGGAGGCCAAAGCCAACATCACGTGCGGACTTCACAATGAGAATTTTGAAGTCTCGATGGTGAACGGCAGGCGCGTGTATGACATCATGCTCGAGCTGTTCGATCCGAAGCTCGTGAAGTTTCAGTTCCAGGTGTCGGAGATCCAACACGGCTACGACGCCGCCGAGTACTTCACCAAGTATCCGGGCCGCTTCATTTCGATGCACGTCCAGGGTTGGTCCACCAAGACCAAGAAGATAACCGCGGTGGGACAGGACAGCCTCGATTGGAAGAAGATCTTTACCGCCGCCAAGACGGGCGGAATAAGGAATTACTTCGTGGAGATGGACCTTAACCTGATGAAGGCCAGCGTTCCCTATCTTCGCAGCCTGCAGGTCTGAAGAAGCTCGAGTTGGGGCGCTTCCGGTGGAAGTCAAACCCATGGGTCGCCCAAGAGGTCCCGGGACGCTGGTTCCAAGAAGCGCCATGTCGGTAGTGCAGCCAGCCGCTTCCGAGATCACCAGTTAACGGGCCCCAACCGATGCCTGGATGCTGGCATCGATCCATTGCCGCATGCGGCGGAAGTGTCCGCCCTTCCAGTAAACGCGGCCGCAATCCGGGCAGCGCAGGAACTCATCGTGCAGTAGGGCAACCTGCGCAGGAAGTTGATAGCACACCTGGTCTTTGTCTGCCTGCGCCAGCAGCGTGTTTCATCGCAGACACCGCGAGAAGGGCTTTGCCAGGCGCCTCAAATCAAAACGCCGGACCACTTCCGCGAGCTGCTGCCGCGGTTGGGTTGCCCGGAGATAATACCCGTGCGTCACGGAGCCGCGCTTGAGCAGATCCACATCGCGGGTCAATAGAATCCGGCGTTCGCGGTGTGAAACCTCCGCCAGAAACTCGTCGGCGCAACGGTTCTGATACAGAGTGTCGAATCCCAGCATCCGCAGGTATGCGGCCAGGCGACCGAGGTGCACATCGAGTACGAACCGTACATCACGGAGCGGTTCCGGCCGCAGCCGGGTCAGTCCGGCGATGTCGAACGCCTCGAAGACCGGGTAAACACTGATCCGGTCGCAGTCCTGAACCCGGCAGGCGAAATCCACCGATTGTCCGTTGACCAGGATCAGATCGACCTCCGTGTGGGGCACGCCGAATGACTCGAGGCAGTCCTTGACGGTTGCGACATCCAAGAAGCCATACGCGAACTCCGCGAAACGGCGCTCCGGCAGTAGAAAGTCGTTGAGTTCTGCGTAGAAGCGGAAGTTGGCAACAGGCATGACCGTGGCCAAGGCCCTCTTTGGGCATACCGGCCAGTACCGAGTGTACACTCAGCGCTTCCGGCCGCGGAATGTCCGGCAGCGCGATAATCTGGCATAGGGCTCCTGGTATGTCTTTTCAGCTTTTCTCCAATTCATTTGTGGAAGGCGGATGGATTCCGGAATTGCACTCGTGCACAGGTGCCGACCTCTCACCGTCGCTGGAATGGAGCGGTGCACCAGGGGACGTGCGCAGTTTCGCGCTCGTAGTCGAAGATCCGGATGCACCTTCCGGCACGTTCTGTCACTGGCTCGTACATGATATCCCGCCGGACAAGCACAATTTGGCGCAGGGCCTCAAGCCCGGCTCGGTGGGAGTGAGCGGAACCAACGATTTTGGCCGGCCAGGTTATAGCGGCCCGTGTCCGCCTAAAGGATCGGGGCACCGGTACTATTTCCGGCTGTATGCGCTCGACGTCAACACTCTCGGTCTGCGCCCGGGAGTGGGACGCCGGGAATTGTTACAGGTCATGAAGGGACATATCCTGGCGGAAGCGCAGTGCATGGGCCGGTTTCAACGGCGCTAGGACTTGCCAGTTCGTGATCGAGCCATCCGGCCGAAATAGGTCTGCGCCCGATTGGCATCCTACCGCCGCAGAAACCGCTTTGCGTGGATGTACAGGTTGACCATGCACACGGCCACCGCCACGGGAACCAGCACTCGCTCTGGCACATCCGGATATATCGCCGCTTCCAGGTAATGAACCAGGAATGGCTCTCGATACACTGCAGCGCCGGCCTTCGATTCGAGCCACTGTTCGAGCAACGTCAACGGACAGGGCCAGGGTGCAATCTCGATGAAGATGCCGTAGATCAGGGAGCCGAAATGGAACCACCGCAGCACAGGCCGGTTTCGGGCAACCAACCAGCCGAAGATCACCCAAACGATCCAGATCAAATGAACCGCCAGGACCACAGTCGCCAGGGCGCCCCAAGCATTCATGTCGGCCTGCGGTTCCCAAAGCACCGCAGATCTCCATTATCCCGACGTTTCCGCCGGTTCGGTCAATTCTCGCACGCCAGGTCGCTGTTGACCACGAAGCCGTGCTTGCTGGCGAGCGTCGAGATGAAGCCGCGCAAGGTATGCCCTTTCCAGCCGGTCGCGAAGTGATCTCGTCCAAGGAAGCACCGCCTGCCGGCGTCCACTTTCCGGCGCTTCGAGGCAACGCATCGCCTGGAGCAGGCACGCGGCCAGCAGCGAAGTCATCAGCGTATCTAATGATGCCGAAGTGCGCCTCGCCGCGCGGCCAGCGGCGACACCGCATCGGCGGCGGCCGCAGCCAGCGCCCAGCCGCGCGGGCACAGACGGCGCGCCATCTAGTACACCAGCAGCACCGTCAGGGTTCCGGCGGCCAGCGAGATGGCGCGCGTGGCCAGGAAGTACGCCGTACCCGGCAGGTCCTTTCGCCCGCCTCGTTTTTGCGGGACTCGACCGTGAGGCCCATCTTCCTGGTTAGGTTTGCGCGGAGGAAGCCTCGGATCGAGTGGTTATGCCAGTCGGTGGCCTTGGCGATCTCGGCCATGGTCGCGCCCTCGGGGCGGCGCAGGAGGTCCAGGACGATACGCTTTTTCCATCCGTCGCGCGCTTCCGTGGCTTCGGCGTCGGGAGGCTCAAAGAACAGACGCGGGGTATTTGCTAAGCTAATGGTTTCCCAGTTCCATTCAGGAGATTCTTGGCACTTTCATGATTCAAGCGACCCAAATGCGTCCGGGGATGGTGGTCATCTTCAACGGGGAGCTGCACACCGTCTTCTCCGTGAACCACCGGACACCGGGCAACCTGCGCGGTTTCGTGCAAGCCAAAATGCGCAACCTGCGGTCGGGCACGATGTTTGAACACCGCTTCTCCTCCGAAGACCGCGTCGAGCGCGCGGTGTTGGAGGAGGTCGAGATGGAATACATGTACGACGACGGCGAGTACTACTATTTCATGAACAGCGAAACCTTCGATCAGACCCACCTGACGAAGGAAATGCTGGGCGAAGGGGTGGAGTACCTGATTCCGAACCTGAAGGTGAAAGTCGAATATCACGAGGGCAAGCCGATCAGCGTGGAGCTGCCGGCGAGCGTCGAGATGAAAGTGGTCGAGGTGGAGCCGGGCATCAAGGGCGGGTCGGTGTCGAACGTGGGCAAGCCGGCCAAGATGGAGACGGGGCTGGTGGTCAGCGTTCCGCAATTCGTGAGCGAGGGCGACGTGATCCGCGTGAGCACGTCGGACGGCAGCTACCAGGAGCGCGTGAATTAGCCCGCCGACGCCCGAACGGCGTCAATCCCCTACAGCCGACAAGGCCGCGCGAAGAGCGGCAGCGAGCGCTTCCTCCTCGCGCGGGTGAACCGTGCGCAGATCGACGAGCAGGCGATCGTCGTCGATGCGGGCGATGACGGGGGGATGCGAGGCGCGCAGCGCCCGCTCCAGGGCCACCGCATCCCGGTCAAATGAGATGAGCGTGGTGGGGAGCGTCTGCTGCGGCGTGCTGCCGCCGCCGAGCATGGATTCGCCGTCGATCAGCGTGGCGTCGGCGATAGCGTAGGTCTGGACGAACGCCGCCGCCCGCCACCGCACCTCCTCCCGCGTCTGGCGGATCATCCGCAAGACAGGTAGATCGTGCCAGCGTTCGAGCAACAGGGCGCGGAGCGCGGTTTCCATCACGGCCACAGTCATCTTGTCGACGCGCAGCGCGCGGAACATGGGATTGCGGCGCAGGCGCGCGACCAGATCGGGGCGGCCCGCGAGGACGCCGGCTTGGGGACCGCCCAGCAGCTTGTCGCCACTGAAGGAGACGATGCCGACGCCCGCGCGGAGGCTGGCCTGCGCCACCGGTTCCTGCACCCCCCAGGGCGACAGATCGACCAGACAGCCACTGCCCAGGTCTTCATAGACCGGGATGCCGCGCTCGCGGCCCAGCGCGACCAACTCTTCGAGCGCGGGCCGGCCGGTAAAACCTTCGATGCGGAAATTGGAGGGATGCACGCGCATCAGCAGCCGCGTGTCCGGGGTGATCGCAGCGCGGTAATCGTCGATGTGGGTGCGGTTGGTGGTGCCGATTTCGACGACGCGCGCGCCGGAGTGGGCCATGATGTCGGGGATCCGGAAGCCGTCCCCGATCTCGATCAGCTCGCCGCGGGAGATGACGACTTCGCCGCCAGCGGCGAGCTCGTGCAGCGCCAGGTAGACGGCGGCGGCCCCGTTGTTGACCAGGATGGCCGGCGCGTCCAGCAGACGGTGGAGCAGCGCCGCGGTGTGGGCGTCGCGCTGGCCGCGGCGTCCGGCGTGAAGGTCGTACTCGAGGTTGGAATACGTCTCCGCCGTGGGGGCGGAAGGCAGGGGCGCGCGGCCGAGATTGGTGTGCAGGATCACGCCGGTGGCGTTGATGACGCGGAGCAGCGACGGGCGGAGCAGCGATTCCAGCGAGGCGGCGGCGCGGGAGGCCAGATCGGGCGGGGCGGGCGCGCCTTCGCGCAGGACCTGGCGGGCGTGCTCCAGTGTACGCCGGCACTCCGCGACGATCAACGCGCGGGGAAAGCGGCTTTCCAGATTGGACAGAGCGCGGGCGAGTTCGTCGACCGAAGGGAGCTGCCGGAAGCGCGCGTCGGGGTCCACGTGTCCAGTGTATTGCGCTTGGCGGGCCAGTACCGGCGCGGCAGGTCAGCGCAGGGGGAACATAGCCCGCAGTTCGCTGAGCGAGGGGCGGCGGCCGTACTCGCAAAGCTCGAACGACTCGGCGTGCTTGACAGCGGAGGCCGCGTCGCCGAGTTCCTCGACGAGCGTCTTGCGCGAGGCTTCGGTCAGCGGGCGGCCCCAGCGCTCGGCGAGCCACTGGCGGCGGGCCTTGGCGTCGGCGGGCACGGTATCGAGCGTGTGGTCGACCCAGGGCAGCCACTCATAGAACTGCGAGATGTGGGCATCGAGCCCGGAGATCTTGCGATCCCAGACATCGTCGATCGGGACGACCACGTCCGGCCGGAAAGGGGCGGGCTTGGTGAAACCGTCCTGGTAATACAGGAAGACCGGATTGTTCACGAGAGGCGCGGTGTCGGAAACGACGTTGGGGACGACCACCATGTAGGCGGAGTCCTGCACGAGGATGCCGGTGTAGCGGTGATCGGGATGGTAGTCGTTGGGCCGGGGCGCGAGCACGATGTCGGCCTTCCACTGGCGGATGGCACGGATGATCTGACGGCGCACTTCCAGAGTGGGCAGCAGCTCGCCATCGTGATTGTCGAGAATCTGGTACTCGGCAATGCCGAGCCGGCGCGCGCATTCCTGGGCTTCGAGGAAGCGGCGGCGGGCGAGCTCGGCACCGGCCATGGTCTGGTGTCCCGCGTCGCCGTTGGTGACCGAGACAAACTTCACACGGTAGCCGTCGCGGGCGAGTTTCGCGGCAGTGCCGCCGAACTCCTCCTCGCAGTCGTCGGGATGAGCGCCGAAGGCGATGACGCGCAGCTTGGGGCTCTGTGCGGAGGCCATCAACCCGCACAGGAGTGTGGTCGTGGCCAGGGTCGTGAGGAGAAACGCAGGGCGCTTCACGCTCCGTAAAGTTCTTTCCATGTAACCTCCTTACCGGTGTAGATGGCGGTGCGGCCGAGAATGGCGATCATCGTACTGTGCGCCGAACGCTCGACGACGTTTTCGACATCGCCGCTGAGGATGCGGCCGAGGAAGGCCTCGACGGCGTCGATGGTGATGTCGCGTTTAGACGGGATGGTTTCGTGGTCTTCCTTGCTCTTGTGATGGATCATGCGCGAGCGCGAGGTCTCGATGACGCCCTTGGTGCCGGTGAACTCCTCGCCGATCCGGGTGTAGCCGGGCGGGGTGAGCTGGTTGGCCTCGTAGTTCACGTGGATGCCGTCGGGCCACTCGAATGAAAGCGTCAAATGGTCCATGATCTGCATGCTGGTGCGAACCTTGGCTCCGCCGTAGACGACGGCTTTCAACGGAGTGGCGCCCAGATGTCACCGGACAATTCCCGATAGCAGAACCAATTGCGGAGCTTCTCGATGTCCGGCTCGGGATAGGGGGTGCGGCGGAAAGGATCGCCAGCGATCCAGGAGCCGCGCGCGTTGACAAGCGTTCCAATCTGGCCTTCCTGAATGCGCTTGTAGGCCTCGAGATAGACCGGGCCGTAGCGCTGCTGAAAGCCGACCGCGACGCACTTCTTCGGATCGGCCTTGCGTCCGGCGGCCATAGCGCGGCGGCAGCCTTCATAGTCGACGCCGATCGGTTTTTCGCAATAAACGTGTTTCCGGGACGCGATGGCCGCTTCGAGCATGCGCGGGTGCTCGAAGGGCGGCGTGGCGATGAAGACGGCGTCGATCGAGGGGTCGGCGAGGAGTTTTTCAAAATCGGTGAAGGTCTTCGGATTGGAGACCTTGATGGTCGTCTTCGCCTTCTCAATCCGGTCGTCGAACTTATCGCAGAGGGCCGTGATCGCCGCGCGGGGATCGGCATGGGCGATGCTGGCGTCGTAACTGCCGCGTCCGCCGGAACCGATCAGGCCGACTGAGATTTTGGAGTTGGCCTGCGAGCCGCGAACGGCCTGGGGGGCGACAATCGTGAAGGCAGAAGCGGTGGCAAGCAGGCTCCGGCGCGAGAGGCTCGGACCGGAAACGGGCTGGTGCGTCTCAGACATCAATGTCTCCTTGTCTATATCGAATCTATAACTTGTTGACGCCTGAAGTCTGTGGGCGCACGTCAGAATGGACGTCACAGGCAAGGCAATCGGGAATCGGGCGCGCGGAGGGTCCCCTCTGTGCCGCGTGGCGACGCCCTGCCACGGGCAGGGAGAAGAAGAGAGAGGGGGAGAACTGCGAGGCGAATCAAGCAGGAAGAACGCTTTTATTCGTAGTGCGTTCGCCTTATTCTGGTACAGTCGAAGCCACAGAAGTGAACCATGAAGGCGCCCACGAACATTAAGAGCCGATACGAGATCAAAGAGATCATCGCCCAGGGGGGAATGGGCGTGGTCTACAAGGCCTACGACACGGTCATGAAGCGCACCGTGGCATTGAAAGCCATCCTGGATATCACTGATGCCAATGCACTTAAGCTGTTTCAGACAGAATGCCAGGACCTCGCGTCGCTGATCCACCCGAATATCGTAGAGATTTATGACATCGGGCAACTCGAAGACAGCGACGGCGTCAAACCCTATCTGGTAATGCCGCTGCTGCCGGGCATTACGCTGGATCGGCTGATCAGCACTTCGAGCCAGCGTCTGACCGTCGAACGGTCGATCGACATGATTTGCCAGGTTTGCCGGGGCCTGCAGGCGGCGCACGAGCGCGGGCTGGTTCACCGGGACATCAAGCCGAGCAACATCTTCGTGCTGGAAGACGACTCGACGAAGATCATCGACTTCGGGATAGCGCGCAGAATGGACGCCGCGACCCGCACGCGCGGCCTGAAGGGGACGCTGCTCTACATGGCGCCGGAGCAGATTGAGATGAAGCCGGTGTCGGCGCTGTCGGACGTTTTTTCTCTGGGGGTGGTTTGTTACGAGACGCTGACGCGGCGCAGGCCCTTTGAGCGGCCGACCGAGGAGTCGGTCGTGAACGCGATCCTCAATTTCGTTCCGCCTCCGGCCTCGGAGCTGAACCCGGCCGTGAACTCCGCCCTGAGCCAGGCGATCCACAAAGCAATGGCCAAGCAGCCGTGGCACCGCTATTCCAGCGCGCGGGAGTTCGGCGAAACGCTGCAGAAGGCCGTGCGGAACGAACCGATCGAGATCTTCAATCCGGCGCGCATCCGGCCACGAGTTCAGCGGGCGGCGGAGTATTACGAGATGGGCGACCTGCAATTCGCCTCCGAAATCCTGGGCGAATTGGAGGCGGAAGGTCATCTGGATTCCGCGATCACCGATTTGCGGCGGCAGATTGACGCCAAGATGCGCGAGAGGAAGATCCGCCAGTTGCTCGAGAGCGCCAGGTCGCGGATGGATGAAGACGAGTACCCGCTGGCGCTGTCCAAGGTCGAGGAGGTGCTTCAACTCGACCCGCAGAATCCGGAGGCGACCAGCCTGAAGAGCAGGATCGAAAACCGGCGTGTCGAACGCGACATGAACGATTGGTTCCGGCTCGCTCAACAGCACGTCGACGCCAAGCAATACTCGCATGCACGGACTGCGTTGCAGCGCATCCTGCAACTGCGGCCGAAGGAAGGGCGGGCCACGCAACTCTTGTCGGAGGTGGATCGCCTGGAGCGCGAGTACATCCGGCTGAAACAAGAGAAGGAGCAGAACTACCGGGCCGCCCTGGAGGCAGAGGGCCGGGGTGAGATCAGCTCCGCGCTCAGCAAGCTGGAGCGCGTGCTGGAGCTGGACCGGCTGGCGCCGGAAACCACATCGCCGGGCCAGAGCACCAATTACCAGAACTTGTATAACAAGGTTCGGTCGGAGAGCGAGGCCATCAAGGATGCGTACGCCGAGGCGCGGAAGCACCTGGAGGGGAAGAACTTTCAGGCGGCGCTCGCGATCTGCAGCACGCAAATCGAGAAGTACCCGGGCAATGCGCTCTTTCAGGCGCTGAAGTTCGATATTGAAGAGCAGCAGCGGCAGACCATCTCCGAGCGCATTGCGGAGACCGACCGCCAGGTGGAGGCGGAGCCGGATCTTCGAAGACGAGTCAGCATTCTGGAGGAAGCCGTTCGCGCCAATCCGGGCGAGGCGCACTTCGAGCAGGCCCTGAGGCGGGCGCGCGAGAAGAGCAACCTGGTCGACAGTATCGTGGCCCGGGCGCGTTCAGCCGAAGAGCACGGCCAATTCAGCGAGGCGATCGCCCAGTGGGAGACTCTGCAGACCATTTACAGCCGCTACCCCGGACTGAACCTTGAGATCGAGCGGTTGAAGAAACGGCGCGACCAGCACTCCAAATTGGAAGAGAAAGCCCGCTGGGTCGAGCAGATCGACCACTACCTGGAAAGCGGCGACTACACCCGCGCGCAGGAAATCGTGAACCAGGCGCTCCTGGAGTTCCCCGGGGATGCCGAACTTGTGGAAATGGCGAGACTCGCCAAGCAAGGACAGGAGCGGGAGACCGAGGCGCGGCGGTTGTCCGAACGGGGTCTGCGAGACTGCGCCGCCGGCGACCACGAGGCGGGTCTGGCGGCCCTCCGGCAGGCCTACAAACTGGATGAACGGAACGGAACGATTCGCGACGCCCTGCTGGAGAACCTGGTGGAACAGGCGCGCCGCTTGATGGACGAGAATCCGGCCAGCGCGGAAACGTACCTCAAACAAGCGCTGGAACTCGAGCCGGAGCATGCGCTGGTCAAAGGCTTGTCGAACATGTTCCAGGACCGCCGGCGCCAGGCGGAGATCGAACACCTCGTTTCTCAGGCCCGGCAGTTGCAGGCGGATGGCGATGTTCACGGTGCATTGGACGTGATCCGCGCAGGCTTGACGAAATACCCCAACGACCCGCGCATCTCCCAACTGCAGCAATCGCTGGGCCGCAGGTTTCAGGAAGTCCGCCGCAAGGATTTGGATGAGCTCCGCAGGATCGAGCGGGAGTCGCAAAGCGCGACCGACGCCCAGACCGTCGCAGACTACTCGCAGCGCCTGAACAGCATCACACAGCATTACGCGGGAGACGCGGAGTTTCAAACGGCGGCGACCTCACTGAGACGGCGTCTCGAGACAGTGATAGTGCCGCCGCCTGCCGGAACGGCGCCAACTGCGGCCCCCGCTCCGGCTGTTCCGCCGCCGCCCAAACCGGAATCGCGGCTGGGCGCCGTCGCGGCAACGGCAGAAGAGAGGCTTGGGCCCCCGGTGCCACCTTCAACGCCGAGCCCTGCCGCGATTCAGGCCGGCTCCGGCGGGCCCGGCAAGAAGCGAAATTGGATGTGGATCGCAGTTGGAGCGCTCATCGGCCTACTCGCGGTCCTGAGTCCGATCGTGTGGCTGATTCAGAGGCAGAAGTCGCTTGCCAAGCAGCCCACAGCAGCCATTTTCACGGTTGGCACGACCCCTGCTGGAACCCACATCTTCGTCGACGGCCAGGACCAGGGCGCGGCGAGTCCGAACTTGGAATTGAAGCTGGCGCCAGGGACTCACCAGTTGGAAGCACGGATGCCGGGGTACAGCACGGCCAGTCAGAAGGTGGAAGCCAAGGCTGGCGACCGGGTTCCGGTGAACCTGGCGTTGAACGCCAATGTGATCCTGCGGCTGTTCGGGCCGGCTGGGTTAAAGGCATCGATCGATGGCGGCGAGGCAGTGGAGGTACCCGAGGGGCAACTGTTGCGTGAGCTGACCGCCGAAAAGCACTCAGTCAAGATCTCGAATCGCAGCGGCGCCGAGATGGAGTTCAGTTTCGAAGTCGGACCCACGGGCTTACCCGTCTTCTCAGCCCCTCCGCGGATCCGGGATTTTGCCGTTCTCCTGGTCAGCAACTTTGGCGAGCAGGCTCGCATTCTCTCGGGTGGTCAGCCGGTGCCCGTCAAGGTGAACGGGCAGACGGCGGGCGTTCTCGGCAAAGACGGACTCGACCTGCCGAAGCTGCCCGCGGGCACGCAGCAGGTCGAACTCGGTGTGGGGAGCGACCTGCGCACGAAATCGATTGACACCGGCGTGGAACGGACACTTTCGGTGCTCATCGACTCCGATCCCAATACGGGTAATGTGCTTGTGGAAACAGGCCTCGGCGACACGCAGATTGAGTTCCTGCGATCCGGCAAAACGGTGCTGAAGGTCACGACAGCGGCCGATGGCAAGCGGAGGGTTCAGGGGTTGCCAGCCCTCACATACGATGTTCAGGTGTCCAAGCCGGGATTCGAAGCCGATGCTCCCCAGAGATCCGTGAAGGTCCTTAAGGGCCAGGACCAGACGATCTCCTTCCAGTTGCGTAAGAAGGTGTCGTTTGCCTCGGCCGTGATCCGGACGAGCCCGGGAGCCCGAGTCTTCGTGGACGGGCGAGAGTCAGGAACTGCGCCGGAAAATGGCCTGTTTCCGGTCTCGAATCTTGCGCTGGGCGAACACAAATTCGAGGCCCAATTGCGCCAGTATTCGCCGAAGTCAATCTCCGTCACATTGAAAGAAGGCAGCGGCAACCCTGAAGTCCTTCTCCGATTGTCGGACCGGGTTTCTGCGGCGATCACGATCACCCGCACCCCGGGAAGCAGACTGAGCTATCGCCGCAAGATGCAGAACGCATCTGGAGAGATTCCCGTTGCTGAAAAAGAGAGCCGGCTGACCCTGTCGCTGCCCGAAGGCGGCTACACGTTCATCGCGCGTCTAGAGAATCACGAGGACGTCACCAAGGACATCGCCCTCGTAGCCGGTGAGACATCGACGCTCGACCTGCAGAATCCCGTCAAGAAGGTCGAGCAAGGGCCAAAGGATCCGATGGACGCGGTCTGGGGCAAGGGAGTGTGGCAACTGGATAGTGATTCGGGATGGTACGTCCGGAAGAGTGCAGGATGGCTGGCCTTTCCGCGGACGCCCGTCTACGGTGTCATCTCGTTCACCCCGGCGATGTCTTCCGGCGGCAAATTCGGCAAGATATTCGGTCTGGGCAAAGAAAGGCTGGAGTGGCGCCTGAATTACGTGAACGAAAGAAACTACCTCGCCTTTATCTTGAGGGATGGTTCATTTGAGAGCTCTGAAGTCGTGGAAGGGAAGCGATCCGTTCACGCCAAGAGCAAGGGCGTCCACGTGGGTAAGGACAACAGCCTGAACATACAGATTGTTGTGACGCAAGCGGGGATTGAGCACCGCATCAACGGGCAGAGTATTGACAAGTGGGATCGGCCGAACAGCGGCCTCGGCGCGTTCGGGTTCATGATCGAACAGAACAAGCCGTTGCTTCTTCAGAACAACTTCCGCTTTGAACCGTCGCATTAGCGACGGAGTCAGGGGAAGGTTTCGCGGGGTGCTGCTCGGGTACCGGCGGTGTTTCTTCTGGGCAGAGGGGTGTGCAGCACGACTTGGCAGCTCAATGGCGCGCGCGTCGAGCAACGCGCTCTTGCGGGGCGCGGCTCTGGAGGCCCAGGCGCATCCCGCCACTTTGCCGCCCGCGGTCTGGCGCTTCGCGCCATAGCAATTGGATGCGGAGTCATTTCTGCAACGCTAAGTCACAGTTGGCTGCGGTGTCTGACAGGGTCTTCTGGTGCTGAGTTTTGCTTGCCGGGTGTCGAGATGGCGTGGTACAATCGCCCGGAAGTTTTTGCGTGTCAATTTGCCTATGGTCATTGGACTGCCGTCTTCAAGCAGGCCAGTTGTCTTGTTCCAAGGCGGCTGGCGCAGCTCGCGAGTCCCGGTTCCCTACCGGAAAGTGAGTAGAACCCATGAATCCGAGCCAAGTCACGAATCCGAGCCACATCACGATCTTCATTGACGGACAGGAGCTCGACGACTTCAGCGAGGGTGCGATCCTCGATGAAGTCGTCGTGCGGCAGGAGCTGAACGACCACTGGTGGTGCGAGGTAGTCTGCCGCCAGACGGAGGATCAACGCTTTCCCTTCGAAGACGCGCTGGGGAAACCGTTGAAGGCTTCAACATTCGACACTTCTGGTGCGGAACACGTCGCATTCACGGGGTTCGTACTGGAAAGCCAGCTCGACTATGAAGTGTATGGGAGTTACACGATCCACCTTGTGGGCGTGACGAAGAGCTACAAACTCGATCTGACGCCCCGCCAGGCTTACTACCATGGGAAAACAATGTCGGACGTGACCAATAAATTGGTGGGAGACGCCGGGCTTTCGGTCGAGGGTGTGCTCGATTCAAAGCAACCCCTGAGCTACGTTCAGTACGGCGAGACGGACTTCGACTTCATCAAGCGGATGGTGGATGACGCGGAGAGCTGGATGCGTCCCACCGAAGACGGCATTGATGTCGAGAATCAGTTC
>JBEKHU010000107.1:0-7973 GCA_050012115.1 Bryobacteraceae bacterium
CTTGAGGTCAAGCACCGGTGCTGCCAGTGCCGCCGCCGATGGCTCGGCCTGCCAGTTGGCCAAATCCGGGATCAGTAGTTTCGGGCCGATCAGATTCAGCGAATTTAGCGTGCCCCTCTCGGGCGGCTCGGCTGCTACGACTCGCATGTGCTCAAAGCCCGGCACCGGGCGGCCCGCACCCGAGGCCAGAGCCAGGCCGCGCCGAATTGACGCGCCGTAGGCGCGCGCCGCCACGTTGTAATCCGTTTCGACCCATTCATTGAAGCGCTGCTCGGCCTGGGTCGCGGCCGCGCGGGTTGCTTTTTCAATTTCTCGGCTCCAGCGCTCGCCGGCTCGTTGAAGTTCATGGCGTGCGCGCGCGATCTTCGTTCGCTCAAGTTGGACGTCGGACTCGATAGCGCGTAAACGGTCATCGGATTGTGGCTGTCGCCGGTCCGCCTCAAGCCGTTCCAGCGCCTTCAGGCCATCGGAAATCTGGTTAAGGATTCCCTGGTGCTCATCGCGCCATCCTTTCAGGTTTTCCGCTATTGCGTTCGTAGCGGATGGTTGTGCTACAGGTTTCATGCCTTACTCCTTTTCGATCAGTTCAAACTGTTCGGGCTCGGCCCGCTCACGCGCCTTGCGTAGAATGATCTGAGCCCACAGGCAGAGCGACGATTCCGGCCCGCCGTACTCATCCGGGTGCGTCGCGATGATTTCCGCGGCCTCGATATTGCCGGCGTCTGCCATCGTTCCGTGGATTCGTAGATCCCGTCTCATTGCATCTGTGCCTTTTGTGCGGCGCGCTTTATGGCCGCGTTCAGCGCGGCCTGGCGCACGGTGGCTTCATCCTCCGGGGAAAGTTGCGGCGGCGGCGGCGTGTCCGGATTCCGAACTCCAACATCCGAACTACAACCTTCAACCTTCAAACAATCAACCAAAGCAGTTACATTTACACTGGGATTCCCGGAAATTACACTGCGCCGCTCATTTGGATGGACCTTTTGCCACTGCCGGAAGTCGTTGATTTCGATCACCTTAGAACCGTCCGCTGCGGTGTACCGGCTTATGAATCTCGGACAAAGCAGGTCGAGCCAGCGCCGCACGTTTCTCTCTTTTGGCGTTTTTTCGACAAAAATGGATGCCGAAATTGTCAAGGGATAGTCAAAAAGTCGGCCTTCTCTGTCGGCCAAGCACCACAAACCGATCAGAAGTAGCCGCGCGGAATGCGGCAATTCTGCCAGATGAATGTCGGTCCAGAATGCCGGCCGGATATAGCGGGTAATCACGCCGCCTCCAGCGACTCCAGCCGCTCGCCGCCGCTCGGCCTGGTGGCAATCCATGCCTGGAACGATGCCAGGTTGTACCTGAGCACATTCTTCGACACGCGCGTCCAAGGCGGCCCTCCGCCGGCTCTCCGGTAACCTTGCACGCCGCGGACAGTTATGCCTAAGATTTCCGCCACTTCAGTCTCGTTGAGAAATTTCGGGAGTGCGGGCGAGCTCCGCGCGCCCGCATTTTCGCGGTTTCGCATATCAATCTCCTGTATGGGTTACCGAGCCGGGATTCGGCCCGCCGGGGCGTGTTCGCCCTCGCGTTAGTGGTTACTCATTCCCCAAAACGTTGTGACAACAATTCGCCAGGCGACTGCACCTATGGGCGCACGCCCTCGGACAGACTGCGGCGCAAGAGGAAACCGCGGGCGAAGCCCGCGGCCGCATTGAGCGAGTGCCCGGCTCTAGCTTCCCGCTCTGCCGCTGCTGTGCTCTGCCCTATCGCCATGTTGGTAACTAGCCGGACGACCGCCGGATCGTCAATTCTGTGCACGATCACGGCGAGCGGGCCGGCGGTAACCAAGGCAACGGAAAGTGATGGTCCGTAATCTGATTCAGTGCCCATGGTCTTCTACTCCTGTATTGCGGGCTCTCCCACTTCTTTGTGCGCGAACCCCTTTTTCTTGGACAGGAATTTGATTAAATCTTCTCAATGAGCGGCAGGCTTCCGATCTGGATGCGCCTCAACTCTTCCAATTCGTCGCCCGTATACCGGTGCTCATAGCGCACGCCGCCGTCGGGCGTACGGACGCAGATGAACGTCGCCGATCCAAAGACTCCACGGGGAGTGGGGCCGGGAAGCCGTACCCGTCGCGCAAAATCAGCGGTAAATTCTGGCAGAACCTCGATCTCAGAAGGACGCCTCTTTTTAAGCTTGCCGTACTCGTCCAGCTTGAATGGAGAAATTATCTTCCTGCGTTTGGCAAAAGAGCCGAGCGGCGATACCTCAGAGACAAGCCCAGCACGCCCTGCTGTGATTAGTAGCGAGTTCGGGATCGCAAGCTCACGGCGAAGAAGCCTGCTTGCTATATCACTCTCGACCCAAAGCCGGAGATCGGCACCCACTCGCCGATTGTGGCTCTTGCTGCTTGCCTCCAACTCTTCAGCCAATTCAAGCGCTTGCTTATGCGTGAGCGCCAGTTCGGACTGTGCACCTTCGACCGGTCGGCTGCCGGGGTTGTCGGCGGTGCTCAGTGCGAACAGTGGCCTATGGTACCGGCCATGCGTCTGTGGCGGCTGAAAATAGCGGTCGGCGGGGTCGAAACGCGCGCTGGTCCGCATTTCGGCGAAGAAGACCGGAACGCCGATGGCCCTACGACCGATCAACTCGGGAAACAGGATAGTGTGCACATCCGCGCAATAGCTTTCGACTATTGGGTCAAATGCGGCTTCAGCAAGACAGCCCCGCCGCCACAAATCTCCGGGGAAGAATCCAATGGCCTCCTGCACCACCGCATACAGAGATTCAAAGCCAACCGTGGCGGACATCCTGAGCGCGGCTATGATCGCGTCAGGCCCAGGCCACAGCAAGTCAATCGGTTCCTCTTCTGCGAGAAAATCCACGATAGCGAAACAAAGCGACCAAACAATATCGGCGCGCTCCTGTGGCGTCGGCGCTAGGCCCGTCCAGGGGTTTTCCGCAGCTAGCCGAAACATCGCGATCTCACAATGCTCGTGGAGGCACTTGAGGAGTTCGGCGTCTATATTCGCCTTCGCTTTCGGATTCAAACGAGAGTGCTCGAATTTCGTCGCGTCTAACGGGTAGTTATCGACGATCTCCCGCGCCCAGCGAGGGTTCTTTGCTATCTTTTTCTTTGCTGTCCCTTTCATTTCTGCCCTTCTTCTGGAGCAAGGCCAAACTTCGGTTAATTCATCCGAAGCGGTCTATTTGTCTTTGCATGTCCCTGTTTCGTGCCCCTTAGGCCACTATGAACGTAAGCCTTCACACCGCCGTTGGCAAGCCATCTTCACACAAATCGTTATCCGCTGATTCCACATGCGCATAGCCTTGGAAAATCCTGTGGACATCCTGTGAACATCTCCGCCCCACCGCTTTGGCCTTCACACTGAGGCATCGCGGAAACGCCCCGACTTTGGGGGAAAACGTGACGTAACGCTTCACAAATCCCGTGCTTTTGGGGCGTAAAGCAGCGTAAAGCTACGTCTCTCATGTTCCCCGCAAGCTCAGGCAGCCAAAGGAGTTAGCATTGAAAACAAAGGGCTTAAAAAATGGTAGAACCATGCTGCTGGATCACCGATATGAAGAAGTGAAAGTCACGACGATCCTGCCGGGCAGCGTCAGTACGGAATTCGGAAGCGGCGGCGGGGCGGAGTGGAAGATCGCGCCCGAGGATGTCGCGGATGCTGTGGCGATGGTGCTGAGCATGCCGGCCAGGACGTTGATCAGCCATGTCGAAATACGACCCTCGAAACCGCCGAAAAAGTAAGCCGGCGGCTCTGAGGGAGAAGCGGAGCCGGACGATGAACGAACAACCCCCGACGACCCAGCCTCCCGAAGCCACCAGCCAGCAAAACGGAGGCTGGCGCTCCTTGACGGGGTCCGGAGCGGTCCTGCGACCGAACAACCCCGTGGGCACTCCGGCCCGCGGGACGCGGGCGACGGTCCATCCCGGCACTGGTCAGGCCGGAGGCCACACCGGGAGCCGGAGCGGCAACCGCAACCCGCGGCCGCTGGGTCAGACCGGGCGCATGCGGCTGAACCCGGATGAGAACGGTGGTGAAGCGGCCGGACTCCAGCGCCAGTTGAGCGCCATGATCGCCGGTCAGGACGAGGCAATCAAGGAAATCGTCAACGTCTACCAGATGCACCTGGCGGGGCTCAACGCGCCGCAGCGCCCCATTGGGACGCTGCTGTTCCTGGGGCCGACCGGCACCGGCAAGACGCGGATCGTGGAGGCGCTGGCGGAGGCGCTGGTGGGCACGCCACGGGCGGTCATCAAGGTCGATTGCGGGGAGTTCCAGCACAGCCACGAGATCGCGAAACTGGTAGGCTCGCCGCCGGGCTATCTGGGGCACCGGGAGACGCATCCGCTGCTCAGCCAGGAGAACCTGAACCAGTACTGGAGCGATCGCACGAAGGTGACCTTCGTGCTGTTCGACGAAATCGAGAAGGCCTCCGACGCGCTCTGGAACCTGCTGCTCGGCATCCTCGACAAGGCCACGCTGACGCTCGGCGACAACCGGCGCGTGGACTTCTCGGACTCGATGATCTTCCTGACCAGCAACCTGGGCGCGAAGGAGATGAGTTCGATCCTGAGTCCGACGCTGGGTTTCGGAGCCGCCTCGGGCGAAGCCGCGGCCATGAACCCCGAGCAGGTTGCCTCGCGCATCCGCCGGGCGGCCCTGGAAGCGGCGCGGCGCAAGTTCACCCCGGAGTTCATCAACCGGTTGGATAAGATGATCGTGTTTCGCCCGTTGCGCGACAACGATCTGAGGCGCATTGTGGAGATCGAACTGGGCAGACTCCAGGATCGGATCCTCACCTGCTCGGCCACGGGCGGCTTTGTGATGCGCGTGACGGAACGCGCGCGCCAGCGGCTGCTGGCGGAGGGCGTGGATCCGCGTTACGGGGCCCGCTACCTGCGGCGGACGATCGAGAAGAACATTGTGCAGCCGCTGTCGAGCCTGGTGGCGAGCGGCCAGATCTCAATGGGCGATCTGCTGGAAATCGACGACGGACCCGGCGAGCGGCTGAGTTTCAGCCTGGTCGGCCAGGACCTGTCGGTCCAGGAGATGAGCGAAGTGGCCGGGCCGTGGGTGCAGCCCTGGCTCCAGTTGGCCGCGGCGCTCGGCGAGAATCCGAGCCCCGCGACCGCGCCTCTGATCTAGGAAGGAGAAGCGGAACGGCGGGTTTGACGGACCCGCCGTCTCACCGCGCCTCAGCTCTGAATCTGAACCTCCAGCTTCTCAAGTAATCCCGGCGGACGGCGCCTCCGACTATACTCATTGTGGCCTGCGCCTCCGCGCCGCGGATGGTTGCAGTTCCATAAATCGTTTGTATGAACGCTAAGGAGAGAGGAGTCACCGCAAAATGTCTGTCATAGGTGGCGTCATCATTGGCTTCCTCGTCTGGTTCTTCTTGCGTGTGGTCCTGTTTGGGATCTACACGGTCGATCAGAACGAAAGAGCCGTCAAGACGAGTTTCGGGCGGGCGGAGCGCCTGCCTGGTAACAAGACTACGCTCGACGATCCCATCGCCGCGTTCCTGCAGCCCGAAGAGCGGGCGCGGTACACGTACCCGCAGGTGAGAGTGATCCCGCCTGGCGGGCCCTACCTCAAAATGCCCTGGCAGCGCGTCTACAAGGTTTCCATCGCGACCATGACCGAGAACATGGCCAAGGACTTTGAAGATCCCATGGCCAACAGCGGCGGCACGCGGCTCGATGCGGTCACGAAAGACCAGCTCAACACGGGCCTGACGGGGCAGATCCGCTACCGCGTCAGCGAATCGAACCTCTACGCATTCCTGTTCGGCATCAAGAAGCCGTTCGTGCACGTGACGGCATACTTCGTTTCGGTGCTGCGGCAGAAGATCGCCAATTTTGAAGCCAAGCAATCGAAACCGGCTACGGGCGACGCGGCCGCGCAGACGGCGCTGTCGGCGATCCCGGGGGCCGAAATGATCGGCGTCTCCATTAACGATCTGCGCAAGAACCTGCGCGACCTGAACGAGTACATGGACCAGGAGTGCCGTTCCGCGCAGGCGCGCTACGGAGTGCAGCTCGAGGCATCGCTGATCACGGGCATCGATCCTCCGCCTGAAGTCGAGTCGGCGCTGGCGGCGATCAATACGGCGCACAACCAGGTATCGAGCGACATCAGCCTGGCGCAGGCCTCCGCCGACCAGAAGATCGAGCAATCGAAGCGCGCCGTCGAAATCGAAACCCTCAAAGCGCAGGCCGAAATCGAGCCGATCCGCCTGCAGGCGGCCGAGCTGGCGCGACTCTACCAGCAAGGGAGCGGCGTGCTGCAGGCCTACCTGCGGAACATGCGCCTGAAGCTGTTCGAGAAAACGCAGGACATCTACATGGCCGCGCAGAGAGGGGAGGCACAGTCATGACCGGCGAAAGCATGATCGGCGAATTCCTGATGGCGGCGGTCGTCTCATTCCTGTTCTTCTTCATCGGCGTGCCCGTGCTGCTAGGGGTGGCGCGCATTTTCGGCCTTTACGCAACCGTGCAGGAAAGGAGTCGCCGCGTCTACGTCTTGTTCGGCAAAGTCCTGGGCATCCTCGACGAGCCAGGTCTGCATTTTCTGCCCGGCGAGATCGGGCCGGCGGCGTTCATCGTGAACCTGCTCGGCACCTGCTACACGCTCGACCTGCGGCTCGACCAGGAGTACCGCCGCAGCGAGCCCGTTAATTCCGAAGAGGGCGCGCCGATGGGCATCGGTATCTGGTACGAGATGTGGATCAGCGATCCGTACGCCTACCTGTTCAAGAACACCGACCCGCGCGGCTCTTTGCGCGCCAACGTGAGCAACGCGACGGTGCGCTGTCTGAGCAACATGCCGCTGGCGGACATGCTCGAGACGCGCCACCAGATGAGCCAGACCGTGCGGGCCGAAGTCTCCAGCCAGTCACAGGCGTGGGGCTATCAGCTTGGCTCGGTCTACATCCGCAAGGTCCAATTCCGCGACGAGGGGATGATTAAGCAGATTGAGTCGAAGGTGGTAAACCGGCTGCGCCAGGTGACTTCGGCCATCAAGCAGGCCGGCGCCAACCAGGTGAGCGTGATTGCGAGCTCGGCCGAGCGCACGGCGTCGATCGAGTTCGGCAAAGCGGCTGCCATCCGGCCGAATCTGCTGGGCCAGGCTCTGAGCGAGATCGCCAAAGAGCCGGCCGTCGCCGACGCGCTGTTCAACATCCTGGAAACGCAGCGGCTCGTCAACAGCAACGCGCGAGTCACCTACTTCGCGGCGGGCGCGGAGAGCCGGCTGCTCACCGACCTTCTGGCGTCAAAGGGGACCGCGCCGCCGGCGAAGAGCTAACGGTCTGTCGCGGAGACAACGTGACCGCGACCGCAAGCGAGTCGGCCGTGCATAAAAAAAGCGCGCCGTTCCTGATCGGCGCGCTCTAACCAGTTGGCAGCATGGGGCCGTGCCTTCGGCGAGGCCCGGCCCCGGCTTACGGTGAGAAACCGCCAGTCCAGTCTCCTCCAACACACCTGGCACTCCTCCAGCACCATCCCAAGCCACCGCGCCTGGGACTGCGGTGTGCCTCTTGAGTGATGGACCAGGAGTCCCTCACAGCGTAAGGTCCTTTGACTCTCGAACTCGGTAATCCCTATGCACGAGTGAGGCCAAACATTCGGTTCATTTAAAATCAATGACTTACGATCTCTGTGAACGCCGACAAGGCTGCCGACTGTCTACAACTTGTGCAAACGTGTAGCGGCAAGAGGATCCGGTGTACACTAGGTAGACGCATCCTCGCATGGGCGACTCAGGCATCCCCGACACATCCCCAACCGTCAACGCCGGAACACTGGCCGACGGTCAGAAGCTGGCGGCGATTCTGCGCGTGTGCCAGCGCATGAACTCCGAACGCGACCTCAACACCCTGCTGGATCTGGTGGTAGTCGAGGCTGCGCGCCTGCTCGATTGCGAACGCGGCAGCATCTTCCTCTTCACTCCCACGCG
>JBEKHU010000108.1:0-7960 GCA_050012115.1 Bryobacteraceae bacterium
TGTCAGCGCAACGTGAGAAGTTCCTAAGAGAGCAAAGTAGAAAGTTCCTGTTTTGAAGACGTGAGCCAATGGGGATTGGCACAGCAACAGGAGCGGATAGCATTGAGCGTAAAGGAACGCGATCGGCTGAAGGTGCTGCACGAAGTCGAGCAAGGGCATCTGAAGCAGCGGCAAGGCGCGCAGCAGCTTGGCATGAGCGAGCGGGGATTCCGCAAGCTTCTGAAGCGGTTCCGGGACAAGCGGGACGGCGCGGTGGTGCATGGGCTGCGCGGCCGGCGCTCGAACCGGCGGCTGAAGGAAGAGACGGCGCAGCAGGCGGTGGAAGCGGTGCGGCGGCAGTATCGGGATTTTGGGCCGACGCTGGCGGCGGAGTACCTGAGGAAGGATCTGCAGCTCCAAGTGAGCCGTGAAACGCTGCGCCAGTTGCTGCTGCGGGCGGGAATCTGGAAGGCCAAGCCGCGCCAGGTCCGGGAGGTGCACGTGTGGCGGCCGCGGCGCAGTTGCCGGGGTGAGTTGGTGCAGTGGGACACCAGCGTGCATGCCTGGCTGGAACAGCGCGGGCCGGCGAAGATGTATCTGATCGCGCTGATCGACGATGCCACCAGCACGCTGTGGGCGCGCTTCGTTCCGGCCGACTCGACGGAGCAGCATATGCGGGTGTTGTGGGCTTACGTCGAGCGGCACGGGCGGCCCCAGGCGGTTTATACCGACCGGGCCGGGTTGTTTCAGCCCACGCTGGCGCCGGGCTGGAAGGAGGCCGAGCCGGGGCCGAAAACGGAGACGCAGATGGGGCGCGCGTTGCGGGAGTTGGGCATCGAGTGGATCGCGGCCCAGTCGCCGCAAGCCAAGGGGCGCATCGAGCGCAGCTTCGGCACCTTGCAGGACCGGCTGGTGAAGGGGCTGCGGCGGGCTGGGGCCAACTCGCTGGAGGAAGCCAACCGGTATCTGGAAGAGGAGTTCCTGCCGGAGTGGAATCGACGCTTCACCGTGCAGGCGGCCAACGCGGTGGACGCGCACCGGCCGTTAGGGGCGTGGCTGGTGCTGGAAAGCATCCTGAGCTGGGTCGAGCCACGGCAGGTGACCAACGACTACACAGTGGCTTGGCGAGGGCAGCACTGGCAGATTCCGAAAGAGGCCGTGCGGCCGGGATTGCGGCGCGCCACGATCCGGATCGAAGCCCGCCTGGACGGAAGCCTGTGGGCCCGCATCGAGGATCGATGCGTGGCGCTGACGGTGTGCCCGAAGGCGGAGAAGCGCATCGAGCCGACGAAGCGGCCAGCGCGCCGCTACGTGCCGCCACCGGGGCAGAGCCGATGGATGGACCAATTCAGCGTGCAAGGCAACGCAGCCAGGAAGGCTTACCGGCAGGAAGCGGCGGCGGTTTCAGCGCCGCTCCGGTCGCCCTCCGGGCTCCCTGCGCGGCGCTGAAACCGAAATGAAGAATAGGAACTTTCTACTTGGCTGGAATTAGGAACTTTCTATTTTGCGTTGACAGATGACGTGTCGCGACTGTCAAGGAACTCCTCGTCACGCTGCCCCCCCGACCGTTGCTGAGCCGCGCGCGCCAGCAAGCGGTTTGGCGCGTGGTAGCCAGTTCGCTGCGATTGGCCGCTGGGCTTGAATCCACCGCCACTTTGTAGCGGATTCGGACTTTGGCGGCGCGTGGCCGCGGGAGGGCGGGAACGGCTACAAGTAGCGTTCCTAGTCGTAGGATCAGATTGGTACGATGGGCCTGGGTTTGAATCAACCGCTACTCGGTAGCGGCTTTCGGGCCCTGGCGACGCGGAGTGAAGGAGACTTCTCATGACGGCATTTCAGGCATTCGGTCGCGGGTGGGCGGCCACGATGCGTTCGAAGGCGGCGCTTTCCATCCTGTGGCTTTTCTACGCGCTAGTGGCGCTGATCGTTGCAGGACCTGCGGCCACCTTGGCGCTACAGCCGTTAGCCCATAGCCGCATGGCCGGCCAACTCCTGGAGGGCTTCGACCTGGCTTGGCTCAGCGAGAACGTCGAGTTGCTGGGTAGCGCAGGCGGCGCCCTGGCTACTGCGGCCATCGTCGCCGCCCTGTTCACATGGCTGGGTACCGTCCTGCTTGCCGGCGGCGTGCTGACCATGCTCAGCGAGCGCTGGGGCTGCTTCCGTTTCGGCCCGTTCCTGGCAGGCGCGGGCCGCAATTTCTGGCGACTCTTCCGGCTAGGTCTTTTGGGATTGATTGGTTACGGCCTGGCGTTGTTGGCTGCCGCGGGCCCCAGCATGATCGTCAATGCTATCCACAAGGAAGGCATGGTGTATTGGCCAATGGGCGTGGCGGGCATCGCACGGAGCGTGCTCATCGTGCTGTTGCTCGGCTGGATGGCGACCGTGCTGGACTACGCCAAAGTACGAGTGGTGTGCGACGATACGCGCAGCTCCGTGATGGGGCTGTTGAGGTCCTTCGCGTTCGTTTTCAAACACTTTGGCAAGACGATGGGCGTCTGGCTGATGAACGCTGCGCTGTTCGCCATCGTCGGTGCGCTCTATCTGGCGGCGTCTAACGCTATGCACCCGACCCAAACTGGTGCGATTCTGATCTTAGTCCTTACGCAGCAGGTGTTTATCCTGTTCCGCGCCGCGCAGCGGATCGCAGTCTGGGGTTCAACGCTGGAGATTCACCAGGCGCTGAAGCCAGCACCGGCCGCGGCCGTGAGCGTGGAATTAGCGGCAGAATTGCCCGCAGAAGACGGTAGTTTGCCGGCAGAAACATCGGCGGAACCCGCCGAATCGGACGGCTCGGGAGTCTAACCATGCAGCGCCGGTCGTTTCTTCTCTCGTCCGCCGCCACGCTCGGCGCTGGCGGGTCGGCAAGCCAGCCTAGCTTATTGAAGCCGAAGCCTTTGAAGTCCGGCGACACAGTTGGACTGATCACCCCTTCGACCTACGTCTCCAGCCCCGACGCGCTGCAACTGGCCAAACACACCGTGGAATACCTCGGCCTGAAGTGGAAACTCGGGGCCAATGTAAGCAAACGAACGGGTTATCTAGGTGGCACGGTGGAAGAGCGCGTGGCCGACCTGCACGCGGCATTCACGGACCCGGAAGTGCGGGCCGTCTTCTGCACCCGCGGGGGCTACGGAGCGGCCATGCTGCTGGACAGAATCGACTTCGCGCTAATCCGCAGTCACAAGAAGATTTTCACTGGTTTCAGCGATATTACGGCCCTGCATTTGGGGCTGCACCAGCAGTCGGGAATGGTAACCTTTCACGGGCCGACGGTGCTGTCGGCATTCAGCGATTACACGCTGGAACACTTCCGGCGAGCGCTGTTCGATACGCGCCCACTGGGGGTGCTGCGGAACCCAGTCGAGGAGCGTCCGATCCGGCCGAAACACCCGCTGCGGACGCTGCAAGGCGGCTGCGGAACGGGTGCGCTGACGGGCGGAAATCTGACCCTGATTTCGACCACGATGGGCACGCCGTGGGAGATCCAGACGGACGGCAAGCTATTGTTTCTAGAGGACGTGGACGAGCAGCCGTATTCGATGGACCGGATGTTGACGCAACTCCGGCTGGCGGGCAAATTTCGGCACATCCGGGGGCTGATTCTGGGCGAGTGCCACGACTGCGCGCCGCGCGAGTTCAAGCCCGCGTTCGAGTCCACATTCTCGCTTGGCGAGGTCTACGACAACATCCTGGGCGAGCTGAAAGTGCCGGTCCTGGCGGGGCTGACGATCGGTCACACGGAGGACCAGTTGACGCTTCCGCTAGGGGTGCGGGCGACGCTGGATGCGAACGCTGGAACGCTCACCGTGGAGGAAGAAGCGCTTGACAGCCGGGGGTAGTATAGGGCGAGGGGCTAGGCTGTTATCGGCTGGCTGAATCGAGGGCCGCGGGGCGTGGCCGGAAGGCGACCCGGTGCGCGTGCCTAGGGCCTGAGACCGGCGTTGGTCCGAGGCATCATTTCCCGGCGCTGCCACAGGGAGCGCCGGACCACACAACAAGCTTGGGCGTGAGAGGCTCCGGCACCGCGGGCGTGCGGCGCAACGGTTAGCGGTGTGCCCGGGCGAACGGGCGGGGGAGCGGGGGGCGGCGAAGAACCCGCAAGAGAATTCAGGGCGAGAGGATTGGTATGAAGACAAATACTCTTAGAATCATGGTAGTAGCAACGGCCATGGCGGTGTTGGCGGGGTGTTCACAGAACCAGGTTCTGGCCACGCTGGAGGCTTCGGTGGCGGCGACGGAAGTACTGGTCGGAGCGCTGGCGGCGGCGGGCAAGATTCCGCCGGATGCCGCATTGGCAATCGAAGGCGCCATCGCCCAATTGCCGGACGCGTACAAGGCGACAGCCGCCGAGTTGGGCTCGGCCGA
This sequence comes from Bryobacteraceae bacterium, assembly GCA_050012115.1. Classification (GTDB taxonomy): domain Bacteria; phylum Acidobacteriota; class Terriglobia; order Bryobacterales; family Bryobacteraceae; genus CAIVVT01. The sequence goes on from JBEKHU010000108.1 coordinate 4,345, forward strand.
CGCGGACGCCGTTAAAGCGGTGAAGATCGCGGGTTACTATGCGGAGACGCTGGCGGCGCTGCAGGTGGTGCCGGAAGATGCCAGGGCCTACGCGGCCGCGATTGCGGGGAGTATCGAGGCGTTCCTGTCCACGCTTGCGCAAGCCCCGGCGCAGAACGCGCACACATCGCCAAAGGCTCGGGCGGCGGAGAAGTTCGACGCGAAGGAACTACAGGCCATCGACGCCAGGGCGGCGGCGCTGGGCCAGCGACTGGCGGCGCTGAAGGCCGCACAAGCCAGGTAAGCAGAGGCGGTTATGGACGATCTGAAGGCACTGCTACAGAATTCATCCCAGGTTGTGTGCGTGTACCTGGCGGTGTGGGTGCTGGCGGCGCTGGCGCACACGATGCCGGCGCCGGACGACAAGGCGAGCAAGGGCTACCGGTGGTTCTACAACCTGATGCAATTCCTGCTGGCGAACCTGGGCAATTTGCAGATGGGCGGGGTCAGGAAGGCCGGATAGGTCCGGCGGCGTTTCCCTGCTTGCCGCCGGAATCGAGCGCCGTCGCCCCGGCCGTGCGTTCAGTTGCCGGAAGGCGGCGGTGTCGTCGCGATGAAGGATTCCGGCCACGGCTGCTGGACGCAGAGGGGAGAACGTGATACTCCCTAAGCAGGATGAGAATGTTTCGCTGGGTCGCGCACGCGGTGGTATGCGCGTGTCTCGCTCCGTTGCTGACGGCCGGGGATTGCCGCATCTACTTCGCCAGCCAGTATGACTGGAGCAACAAGCTAGGCTTCTACATCGACCTGGAGGCGACGACAGATGCGGACGGGCAGTGCCACCTGGACACCTTGACCATGTACACCGGCGTGGCCGACGGCACGAACTGGCGTTACCTGCCGTTCCAGCCGAGCTGGCAGTACGGGCACCAGTATCAGGTCGTCGTCACGATCGCTCCGAGTTATACGGATCTCCAGGTGGACGGCGTCTTGATTCAGCACTCGCCCGGCGGCTTCGCGCCATTTCAGGGATCGATCACGACAAACCAGATTCCAAGTTGGGCCGCGTCGCCGGCGGTCTACGCCGTGCTGCAAGGGGATCTGAGCGCGTCAAATTCCACGGGAACCGTGAGTGTCTCCAATCCCGCATACGGCCTGCCGCAGGATGTATTGGCACTTGCGGGCAGCCTGAGCAGCACGCTGGGATTCACAACGAGCGCGACGGACACGCAAGTTATCCGAACGTCGTTTGTGCTGCAGCCGGCACCCAACCTGCAGGCCGATGCGCCGCTGATCGACAAATACGGCCAGAGCATCCAGTCGCCGTGGACGAGGAAGGTGCAGTCGGACGACGATCTGATGGCGGCGGACGCGGCCGAGGCGCTATGGCTCCAGAGGCACCCGCAACCGGAGGGCTTCGACGCGTGGGGCGGCATGAGCTGGGCCGGGTGGCAGGAGGCCGCGACCGGGTATTACAGGGTGGGAAAGCGCAATGGCTATTGGTGGCTGATCAGCCCGGCGGGCAACCCGGTGTTCTATACGGGCCTCAGCGACGCGCCGGCATTGGCGTGGGACATGACACCGGTGACGGGGCGCCAGTGGCTGTTCGCAGAGCTGGCTCCGAACAGCGGGTTGACGGCGGCGGCGTGGGGCCACGACGTCTGGGGTGAGAGCGGCAGCACGGACTACTACGCGTTCATCGCGGCGAACCTGATCACCAAGTACGGCGCCCAGTGGCAGCAGCAGGCGCTGGCGCGCACGGCGCAACGCATCGCGAGCTGGGGCTTCAGCGGGCTGGGCAAATGGTGCACGGAGGTGGACAACCTGCCGCTGCTGCCGGTGATTTACACGTATTCCGTTCCCAACCTGGTAAACCACATGGACCCGTTCAACACGGGCATCCAGAGCCAGTTCCTCAGCGCGCTGCAGGGGCAGATCGGCAGCCAGACCACCGACAGCCGGATTCTGGGCTGGTCGTTTCAGAACGAATACGACGGCATCGTGACGGCGGCCGAGATTCAGAGCATTCTCCAAATGGGCGCAACAGTGCCGGCGAAGAAATCCATGATGAATTACGTCTTGAACCAACTGTACAACGGCAAACTTGCGAGCCTGGCCGCGGCGTGGGGCATCAGTGTGTCAACGACGAACCAACTGTACGCCGCCACGCCGACGCCGCCGGCGAACGACCTGGAGCAGATGCGGCTGTATTACGAGAACACGCTGCACCAGTTCATCTACAGCACATTCAAGCAGGTCGACCCGAATCATTTGTACTTCGGGTTCTGGATCGTGCCGGGCTGGTGGGTGGACGACGCCGACTGGAACGTGGAGGCGGCGAATTGCGATGTGATCGGCTACGACCGCTACGCGTTCGAGTTGCTGATGCCAGACCTGACGCCGCTGCTGGCGCGTCAGGATAAGCCGACGCTGATCGGGGAATTCTCCTTCCCGCCGACCTACGGGCTGGTGCGCGGATTCGGAGTCTACCAGGCGGCCAACGCGCGCGACGACGCGGGCGCGGGCAGCGCGTATGCGAGATGGCTGGCCGAGGCGTCGGCCGAGCCGACCACGGTGGGCGTGATGTGGTTCCAATACCGGGACGAGCCGCTGACGGGGCGCGGACCCGGGCAAGGCGCCGAGCCGGTGTACGGCGAAGACTACGCCTTTGGAACGACCGACGTCACCGACCGTCCGAAATACGATCTCGTGTCGCGAATGCGGGTCGCGAACATCGCGGCGGCGCGGAAGCGGCTGGCGCTGACAGACACGGCGGCGCCGACTTCCGGGCGGAAGCGAATCCTAGACGTCGACGCCGCTCCGCACGAGCGCGGCAACGGGCCTGCCACCAACGGGAATCATGGTGAATAGCGGCGCCCTGCGGGCGCGGCCGGGCTTGATCGAAGCGATGCGGATGGCCGCAATATCGCCCGAGCCCTGATTGAGCACGAGAGCGTATTGCTGATCCGGCGTGATGACAATGGCACCGGGCTCGACGCCCACGCCGATGACGGCGACAACCTTCTGCGTGTCGATGTCGAAGACGGTGACCGAACCAGCGGCAGGACTGGAGACGAAGAGGTAGCGCGGGATTTCGGAGCAGGCCATGCGTCCGGGCTGGCGGCCGCTCAATGAGGTGAGCGCAATCTCGGTCCGGTATGGATAGACGATCACGACGGCGTCGCGGCCTTCGCCGGTGATGAACAACTGGCCGCCCTCGACGCTCGGGCAGAGTTGATCGGGGCGCAAGGCGAGGGGCAGTTCGGTCATGATGCGGCGCGAGGGCGTGTCGAAGATCCGCAATAGGGACTCGCCGCGGCAGGCGACCAGAGCGACGCGCCCGTCGCGGCGGAATCGAACCGCAGAAGCGTCCTGGCCGGCGCGGACCGGTTCGAACACCTTTCCGGCGGCGAGGTCGGCGAATTGCACGAAGCCGCCTTCAAGGCAGGCGCAGGCCAGAGGAGCCACGGGGGAGAGATCAAAGTCGAGCACACGCGCGGCTAGGTTGAGTTGGTGCCCGGAGCGCAGACCATCGGCGTGCCAGCTGCGGAGTTTCGGCTCGCCCGCGGCTGACCACAAGAAGCCGCGCGGGTCCGTGCGGACGACAGGTGCGCCTTGGCCGACGACAACCCGCGCG
>JBEKHU010000109.1:0-7843 GCA_050012115.1 Bryobacteraceae bacterium
CCGCGACCCGATTCAGTCCATGCATTCCTCACAGACGCTCGCGGTTCGGCAGCCGGGCGGGAACGCCCGCCGCGGCGGGAGCGCGTCGTGCCGTCTCGGTGAACGTGCCATCCGGCTACTGCTGCTTTGCGCTTTCGTGGCTCTCGTGGCCTGTGGTCCGGGCCAGGAGCGGGAACGAGTCGCCGGCGAGGCGTGGGTGGGGCCGTCGGTGGTGCAGATCCGCAAGGAGCTGAACCTGCGGTCGGCGGTATCGGGAACGCTGCAACACGGTGAACGGGTCGACCTGATCGCGCGGCGGCGGCGGTTCGTCAAGGTCCGCGCAAGCTCCGGGGCGGAGGGTTGGACCGACTCGCGGCTGCTGCTGTCGGCGCAGGCGCGGGCCGAGTTTCTGGCGCTGCAGGAGCGTGCCGGGAAAGCGCCGGCGCTGGGCAAGGCGACCGTGCTGGACACCCTCAGCGCGCACACCGCGCCGTATCGCCAGGCGCCCGCGTATTACCCGATCGCGCCCAAGAAAACGGTCGATGTGATCGCCCATCAGCGGGTGGAGCGGGTGCCGTGGGATCCGCCGCCGCTGCTGGAGGAAAGCGCGTTCCGGCCGCACGTCGTACGCAAGCAGAAAGAGCCGCCGCGCGTTCCGCCACCGCCGCCGGGTCCGCCGCCGCCGGTGCCCGAAGACTGGCTGTTGCTGTCGGGCTACACGCAGGACCACCTGCCCGGGGAAAAGCCCAATGAACCGCCGCCGACCCCGCCCGTTGTGGACGACTGGACGCTGGTGCGCGCCGAGGACGGGCGCAGCGGCTGGGTGCTCGACCGGCTGTTGTATAGTTCGATTCCGGACGACGTGGCGCAGTACGCCGAGCGGGCGCGCATCGTGGCTTACTTCGACATCGGCACGGTGCGCGACCGGCAGGCGGGGGTGAACAAGAACGTGTGGTTGTGGGCGGCGCAATCGGCGGGGGCGCGCGACCGGGAGTTCGACTCGCTGCGGATCTTCAACTGGAGCACGCGCCACCACCGCTATGAGACGTCGTGGATCGAGCGCGGTCTGTGGGGCGCCGGACCCGTGACGCTGGTCGTGAAAGGCGGCGCCGTGGCGGGCTTCAGCACCTGCGTCGTGGAGAAGGGCGGCCGGACGGTCAAGCGGGAGTACACGCTGCAGAACTACCGGGCGCGGGTTGCCGCGCGAGTGGCGGCCGAGCCTCCGGCGCCGTGGTACACGCCGCAGGCACGCAAGGTCTCCAGCGCAACCCAGGTCGAGACCGAAGCGCCGGCACCGTCGCTGTGGCAAAGCCTGGTGGGGCGGATCAATCGACTGCGCTCAGGCGCCTTCCGCTGAAATCGAGGCGATCCATTCGCAGGAATTCCTGGACGTGCGGATGGTCCGACTGTTCGAGGCCGGCGACGGGGCCGAAGTAGACCACCTGTCCGTGGTACAGAAAGGCCACCCGGTCGGCCACCTTGCGCATCAGGTCCAACTCGTGGGTGACCACCACCGAGGTCAGGCCGAGCTGCTTCTTCAGCCGCAGCATCAGGTTGCCAAGGTGGTCGGACATGATCGGGTCGACCATGGTGGTCGGCTCGTCATAGAGGATGCATTCGGGCTGCGCGGCCAGCGCCCGGGCGATGGCGACCGCGCGCCGGTAGCCGGTGGACAGATCGGCGGGGTAGGCGTCCTCGTAATCGGCAAGGTCGACCATCCCGAGCAACCCGCGGACCACCTCGATCCGGTTTTCGTAGTTGTATTCCTGGTGCGACTCGAGTGAGAACAGGATATTTTCGCCGACGGTGAGCGAGTCGAACAGCGCGCCGCTCTGAAAAACCATGGTGACCTTGCGCCGGATGGGGCGCAAATGCGCCTCATCCAGGTCGGTGATGTCTTGGTTGGCGACGATGACGCGGCCGGCATCGGGCTTCAGGAAGCCCATGATGTGTTGCAGGCAAACGCTCTTGCCGACGCCGCTGCGGCCGATGACGGCCAGCGTCTGGCCGGGGTCGAGATAAAAGCTGCAATCGACTAAAACGGGCCGATCGAACGTCTTAGAGACGTGGCGGAACTCGATGTAATGCGGAAAGTCGTCTTGCACGGCTCAATTCCCGGCGCGGCGCCCACCTCCCATTCTGCCAGCAGAACGGGCGTTCTGAACCGGCGGTTGCGCACGGCCGGCCCGGCGTGCGGAGCGCGGGGGCGTGAGAGAATCGTAGCAGCACCCGACCCGCCGCGGCCTGAAGCAGCATTTTCGTACTAGAACTCGCACCATCATGCCGTATAATCAAAAAAACAAGTTCATGTGGATTTGTTGTGCCGGATTGGCGCTGACGGTTTCGCCGGCTGCGTGGGCGCAGACGGGCGCCGGTCCGGAGCAGGCTCCCGCCGTACGGGCGGCGAGCGTGGTTCGGGCGGATCGGCGGACGGGCCGCCTGGTACGGAAAGTGGTCGTGACGCCTGCGCCGGAGACCAGCGCCGCGGCCGTGGATTCCGGCGAGGCCCAGCCGGCCGGGTCCGAAACGCAGACCGCGGCCGTCGCTCCGCAGGCGCTGAGGAAACTGGCGGACGACGCGGCCGGACGGCATGGGATCGACCCGCTGCTGGTCGACTCGGTGATTCGCGTGGAGAGCAACTATAACCCGCTGGCGGTTTCGCCCAAAGGCGCCGAGGGGTTGATGCAGTTGATTCCGGCCACGGCGCGGCGTTTCGGCGCTACGAACTCGTTCGACGTACGCGAAAACATCGAGGCGGGCGTCAAATACCTGAAGTACCTGCTGGACATGTTCGGCGACGACCGGTTGGCGGTGGCGGCGTACAACGCCGGCGAGTCGGCCGTGATGCGCTACGGCGACGTGCCGCCCTACCGCGAGACGGTGAACTACGTTTCGCGCGTTGGAAAAGCCCTGGGGACAGCCCGCCAGCAGACGCCCGCGCCGCCGGCGGCAATCGCCGCGCCGCTGCCCGAAGAGGCCGGCGCGCGCCCCGTTGAGGCCTACGTGGACAGCGAGGGGCGGATCTTCATGAGAACCCGCTGAGGTGGAGGGCCGACTGATCCCGGAAGCATCCCCACGCCCCCTGGCGAGCCCGGCTCAGCACGGATCCGACGGAAGTTGGACGCGCGGTGTGATTCCACGGGTTGCCGCCGCCCTGCTCGCGTGCGCGGCAATCTGTCCGGGCGCCGGCAAGCCGGTGGGCCTGCGCACGGTGCGCTTCTACACCAGCCCGCAGACGACCACCGTCACGGTGGAATTGGATGCGCCCGTTACCCCGCGGAAAGGGAGCGTCGGGAATCCACCGCGAGTCTTCTTCGACCTGCCGGATACGCGCGTTCTGATACCCGGCCGGGGCACGCACGTGATCCCCGTGGGAGATGGGGTGGTGAGCCAGATCCGGGTGGCGCAATACAGTCCGGGCGTCGCCCGGGTGGTGCTGGAGCTGGAGCATGAAGCCAGCGTCGAGGTCAGCGTGCTTGCCGATCCGGTCCGGCTGAACTTCGAGGTCCGGCCCAAGATCCCGAAAGCCCCGGAAACCGCCCCAAAGAAGCAGGAGCCGGCCGCGCCGCCCGTGTCGAAGGCCAGATCCGAGATTAAGCCGCCTCCTGCCGCGACGAAGCCTGAGCCATCCGGGCCGCCGCGGGCGGACGTGGTGCTGGCCAATCCTCCCGTGCCGGAGCTCGCGCACCCGAAGACGGAGGAAGGGGCTGCGTCAAAGGATACCCGACGGGGGATGGCGACGACCAAGCCCGCGCCTCAGCCGGCGCCGCAATCCACCACGGCGGCGGTGAAAAAGCCTCCGCCTGGTCCAACACCGGAATCCAGCACGACAGAGGTGGTAAAGAAACCCACACCCGGTACAACGCTGGAGACTGCCACGACGGCCGCGAAGAAACCCCCGCCTCGTCCGACACCGGAATCGACCACGACAGAGGCAGTGAAGAAGCCCGCGCCCGGTTCAGCGCCGGAGTCCACCACGACGGCCACGAAGAAGCCCGCATCCGTTGCGGCACCGGAATCGACCACGGCGAAAGTAGTGAAGAAGCCAGAACCCGGTCCGACACCGGAATCCACCACTGCGGCGCTGAGGAAGCCCGCATCCGTTGCGGCGCCGGAATCGACCACGGCGGAAGTGGTGAAGAAGCCCGAACCCGGGCCGACGCCGGATTCCACCACTGCGGCGCTAAGGAAGCCCGCGCCGGAGCCGGCGCCGGAATCGACAGCGGCGGAGGGATCGAAGCCCGTTCCCGCCGGCAGGAATTCGGGCGGCGGACGGACGCTGACGCGGGCGCTGGGCCTCAAGCTGGCGCGCGTGGTAATCGACGCCGGACACGGCGGCCACGACGAAGGCACCCGCGGGCCGACGGGACTGCTCGAGAAGGACCTGGTGCTGGACGTGGCGCAGCGGCTGGGCGCGCTGATCGAGGAACAAATGGGAGCCGAGGTGGTCTACACGCGCGCGAGCAACGTGTTCGTGCCGCTGGAGGAGCGCACCGCGATCGCCAACCGGGCCGAAGCCGACCTGTTTCTGTCGCTGCACGCGAACTCCTCGCCCTACCGATCCATTTCGGGCTCGGAGGTCTACTACCTGAGCTTCACGACCTCGAAGGAGGCGCTGGATGTGGCCGCGCGCGAGAACGCCAGCACCGGCCAGTCGATCCATGAGCTGGAGGGTCTGCTGAAGAAGATCGCCCTCAGCGAGAAGGTAACCGAATCCAGCGAGTTCGCCAGCCGCATCCAGCGCGAGCTGTACGGCACGTGGAACAAGTTGAGCGGGACGACCAGAAACCGCGGCGTGAAGAAAGCCCCGTTCGTCGTGCTGATCGGCGCCAATATGCCGTCGGTGCTGGCCGAGATCGGATTCATCAGCAATCCCCACGATGAGAGCCTGCTGAAGAAGCCGGAGCAGCGCCAGCGCATCGCGGAGGCACTGTTCCGCGGGGTGAACGCCTACGCCGCGACCCTCAGCCGGATGGACACGCCCGCCACGGCCAAGCAGGCTTCGCGCTAAACCGCCGGCCGCTAAGCCGGCTCGCCGTAGGCCGTGAAGACGACGCGGTTGCGGCCCTCGCGCTTGGCGCGGTACAGGCTCTCGTCGGCGATCCGGATCAACTGATCGGCCGTCAGACCGTCGGGCGGCATTCCGGCGATTGCGCCAAAGCTGGCGGTCATGCGGATCCGCTCGGACTGCCACTCGACCGGCGAGCTTTCCATCGACACCCGCATCCGCTCGGCATTGCCGCAAACACAGTGTTCGCCACAGCCCGAAAGAACGCAGATGAACTCCTCTCCGCCGTAGCGCCCGATCGCGTCGTAGGAGCGCATCGACGACGAGATGCGCTTGACCACCTGCTTCAGTACCTCGTCGCCGCAGACGTGGCCGTAGGTGTCGTTGACCTCTTTGAAGTGGTCGAGATCCAGCATGATGACGCCCAGCGCCTTGCGCTCACGGCTGGCGCGATTGATCTCGCTGGTCAGGATATCGAAGATGGACGAGCGGTTCCAGCATCGGGTCAGGGCGTCCAGGGTGGCCTGCTCGCGCAGCGCCTCCTGCATCTGCATCAGCTCCGCCTGCAGGTCGACGATGCGCCGCCCGGCGCGCAGGCGCACTTCCATCTCGGGGTGGTCGAAGGGCTTGACGAGGTAGTCGTCGGCGCCGGCGCCCATGCCTTCGATGAGGTCCTGCCGCAGCGCTTTTGAAGTCAACAGCAGGATGTAAGTGTAGGTGGGTCGCTTGCGGGCCCGGACGCGGCGGCACAGCTCGGGGCCGGTGATCTGGGGCATCACCCAATCGAGAATCGCCAGCGGCGGAGGATTCTCGCCGCTGAGGATGTCCAACGCCACCTCGCCGTCCTGGGCCTCAACGACCTCGTAGCCCCAGTCCTCAAGGGTGGTCCGGAGCAGATGCCGCATGGTCGGACTATCGTCCGCGATGAGTACCTTCATCTCGCTCTGTAGGAAGCCTCGGTTCCTCGCCGGCTCAGACTCATGATACTTCAACCCTCGCCGTTTGAACCCGATTTGACACGCGGAGCGCGGAAACAGACGCGCCGCCGCCCCATCCCGGGCCGGCCGGGGAGGGTATGCGCGGGCGGGGGCGTTTTCTGCGAGTCTGACACTGAGGAGACGAGCCATGATCGAAACCGGACTGCGGGGCAGGGTGGTCGTCGTGACGGGGGCGGCGGCGGGCATCGGACGCGCCACCGCCGTGCAATTCGCCCGGGAGGGCGTGAGAGTAGCTGCCTGGGACATACAGGCCGGAGCGGCCGAGGCGCTGGCCGGCGAACTGACCGCGGCCGGCGGCGAAGCGCTGTTCCAGAAGGTGGATGTGACCAGCCAGGCCTCGGTGGAGCAGGCCGCCGGCGAGGTGGTGGCGCGCTGGGGCGCGATCCACGTGCTGGTGAACAACGCGGGCATCCTGCGCGACGGGACGCTCGTCAAATACAGGGAGGGCGCGCTGCAGGGCGTGATGAGCGACGAGCAGTTCGAGGCGGTGATCAACGTCAACCTGAAGGGCGTCTTCGTATGCACGCGCGCCGTGGCACCGCACATGATCGCTGGCGGCGGCGGGGTGATCCTCAACGCCTCGTCGGTGGTCGGGCTGTACGGCAACTACGGCCAGACCAACTACGTGGCGACGAAGGCCGGCGTGATCGGCATGACCAGGGTCTGGGCGCGCGAGTTGGGCCGCTTCAACATCCGCGTGAACGCGGTGGCGCCGGGCTTCATCGCCACCGAAATGGTGCGGCAGATGCCCGAGAAGATCCTGGAGCGGATGAAGGCCGGCACGCCGCTGGGCCGGCTGGGGCAGCCGGAGGACGTGGCCAATGCGTATGTGTGGCTGGCCTCGGACGCGGCGGCGTTCATCCACGGCGCGGTGCTGTCGGTGGACGGCGGGGTGGTGACGGGCACGATCTGACGCGCCGCCGGGCAGGCGCGAGGAGAGAGAACGGAGAGATGAAGAAGGTCTACATCGCCGCGTATCATCAATCGGAGTTCGGCAAGCTGATGGGGGCCGGCGTGCCCGGAATTATCCGCTCTGCCGTGGAGGGCGTCTGCCGCGAGATCGGCGTCGAGCCGGCTGCGCTGGACGTCGGCTCGATCGGCTCGGCGTGCAACTTCTCGCTCAACGAACAGGGGCTGCTGGCCGGGCTGATGGCGATGACGCCGGGACTGGAGGGCAAGCCGATCGAGGCCGTGGAGAACGCCTGCGCCTCGGGCGGGCAGGCGGTGCTGAGCGTGATCTACAAGCTGCGGCTGGGCCTGGGCGAAACGGGCATTGCCGTGGGCTACGAGAAGATGCGCGACGCCGAAGGCAAGATGGACGGGAAGCTGATCGGCCAGGTGTTGGGCTACTTCTCCCACCCCGACGAGCGTGCGGGTAAGACGTTCGTGTTCCCGCACATCTTCGCCGAGATCATGCGCGACTACATGGCGGAGCACGGGGTGACGGAACGCGACCTGGCGCACATCGCGGCGCAGGAGTACGCCAATGCGCGCTACAACCCGTGGGCGCAGATGCGGAAGGTGCGCATCACGGTGGAGGATGTGCTGCGCCTCGAGGGGATCAACCGCTACGTTGCCGAGGGGCTGCCGCTGAAGACCTACGACTGCTCGCAGATCAGTGACGGCTACGCGGCGCTGATCCTGGCGACGGAAGAAGGCCTGGCGAGGCTGGGCGTGCGGAGGCAGGATGCGGTTGAGGTGGCGGGCTACGCGCAGGCCACCGATCCGCTGGGCCGCGCGGGCCGCGACGTGCTGCGCCCGGCCGGCGCGCGCCGCGCCATGGCGGCGGCTTACGCCATGGCTGGCCTGCGCCCGGCCGACGTGAACGTGGCCGAGATCCACGACTGCTTCACAGTGA
>JBEKHU010000110.1:0-7789 GCA_050012115.1 Bryobacteraceae bacterium
CCCCAGGCGCATAGCCTCCAGACGGCGCTTCTCTATTGGTCTGTCGCTGTGGATAAGTTACTATGCTGCTGTCCGCTCCCTTCGGTCACGGCTCGTAACAGCCACGGCCCGTAAGACGGCGCTGAAGAACCGCTCCCTATTGGGCGCAGGTTCGTCGCGAACGATGCAGCAATGTCATGCAGCATTCAATCGAATGAATCAGCGTTGAACGACAACGTAGTTGCTGAATTTAGTCCGCGTGTATTGGACATCAGGAATGCAGGCTGATGGTGGATCGCTCAGGGTGCAATAACTCGCCGAGGCAACGGCAAGGTAGGGTGGTTTAGAGCGGCCTGGCTGCGGGATGCTTCGATTTTTTGGAATCTTGAGGCGGAATGTCACGGGCTTGCCAGTGGCACCGGCCTGTAGCGAGCCTATTTTCCACCAAACCGCGCCATCACCTGCTGTCCCGCCCTTCGATACTCGGTACTCGTCGATCTCAACATCCGCCCCGGAATTGTAGATATTCACAGGTATACGGAGGACCAAACTCTTGGCGTCTTCGGATCCGATGTTGGCGTAGCTGACCGTGTACTTGATCACATCGCCGGGAGCGGCGGTTGTCCGGTCTGCCGCCAAGATCACCTGCAATCTGGCGCCGCTCGCATCCTGACGTTCCGTCAACGAAGGGATGTTTCCGACCAGCCAATCGATGTCGGCCGTGGTTCGATACCACCAGTTGAACTTTCGTGCCGGGCCGAGACAGTAGGGACTGGCGCCAGAACCGGCGGCCTCGATCCTCACCCAGCGCGGCCAAGTCGCCTCGACCTGGGTCTTGTATAGGTCGCTAAACGTGGCCAGATAGGAGGGGTTTGGCTTGCCGTCCACTCGCGAGAAGTAGTAAGCAAGGGCGAGTATCTTGGAGACGTCGATCGCATGTTCAAGATCCGTCAAGCCGTTTGGATCCCTCTGCGCGGGAGTGAGGTTCGGGCCAGCAAGATAAAGGGGCATGAGAAGGTTGGTTTTGACGGCCTCCCGGCTCCAGTAAAGCGCATCAGAAGAAGATGAAAGATAGTCGGCGAATCGAAAAACCAACTTCTTAATCCGTTGATCTCCGGAGTGGATGTAGTAGCGTTCCAGCGCATCGAGCAGTAACGTCGACATCCAAACGGAGTAAATGTATTCCTCTCCCCCTTCTTCCCCGGAAGCGGAGGTGTGCATGAACGCGCCCGTATTTGGGGCGGGCGGAAGCGGGGCGTTGGCCATATTGAGCAGAGCCGTCAACCCGTCCTGGGCGTTGCGGCCACTCGTCAGATCTCCAGTCAGTTCATAGACGGTCGTGGCTGCGAGCATCTTGAAGGCAGCGTGCCGCTCCGTCCAAAAGGCGGCATCCGGAGTGTACCTCATCTTGAAAGAAGCCCAAGGCGCCGTGATCCGGCGGATGGTATCCAAGTGTCTTGGGTCACCGGTCAAGATGTAGTCGGTGACGATGCTCTCACCGTAGACATACTTCTCATCGGCCGCCTTGAGTCCGAAAAAGCCAGTAGGCAGAATCTTGCCGGCGTAATAGTTCGCGGCGCGATGCGCCTGGCGGAGGAACTCAAACTGACCGGAGCGAAAAGCCAACTGGTACAGAGCCATGGCCCGGTCGAAAAGCCAGGGCTCGAAGTTCTTAAGATAATCAATCAAGTTCGGGCCGGTAACGCGGGGATCCACGTCGTTGATTGCCGTGCGTCCAAAGAGAGGGAAAAGCGTGTCGTAGGCGGAGAAAACCGGAAGAGAGTTCAGCGGGAGAAGGTGCGTCTTGATTACCGCCTTGCCATACCACTCCGGAGTAAACAGCGCGTAGGCGAGAGGTTCGCTGACGCCGTACGAACCAGGGTACGTTGTATCATTCACCTGGACCCAGCTATCTGTTACCGCCCGTTCACTCAAGGCCGGACTCTGGCGCACAGTCTTGCCCCATTCCAAGATCAGCGGGACCGGCGCAGTCTGTCCGTTCAGCGAGGGAAAAGTCACGTTCATTTCGACGAGAATTGCCCGAGCGCTTGACTCGTCGGTCAGGGTTCCGATGTTCCGCCAGGGTAACAACAGCTTCGTAAACACGGGAAGTTCGTTGCGCTGAGCATCCAATACTCTCACGCTATTCAACGCGGTGATGGGAACGAATCCTTTGGGAAGCGGGACACCAAAGGCGACTATGAGGGATTGGCCGGCCCGCGCCGACTCGACGGGCACCAGCGTGAAGGTAGTCTCACCTTGAGTCTGAGGCGGATCGAAGAATGTGTCGGGGGCCGCAAGCAGGGGAGGGCCAGAGTCTATGGCGACAGAGAACGTTAGAAGAAAGTCGTTGGTGTTCACCACGCCATTGGAATCGCAGCGAACGTACAACGAAAGGAAGTGCCTATCGGCTACGCCGATCGAGCCGGAGTGAGATAAGCCATCCGTCGTCGTGAGAGCGTTGGAAAGGTTCGAATAGGGAGTGCCGGGAACGGTTCCGTACTTACAAACCGCAGGCCTGTCCGTGAGGACGCTTAAGGGAACACTCGTGGTTCCGACAGGAAAGGCGGCAGCAATTGGCGCTCCCGACAATATCGCCGGCGGAATCGGCGTGCCTGGCGCCGGCCCGGGTATTCCCGGCGGCGGATCGGCGATCGCGTCGCCGGCCTGGTCCGCCGCGGTGTCAAAGAACGAATAACAATACTGGTACCTGGCGCAGTCTTGCCGCACGACGCTAAGCGATTCACCAAGTTCTGAAACCGGCTGCGACGCAGCCTTGGACGGCCCACAAAGGGGAAGGGAGAGCATGACCAAAACAGCAAGGGAACTGATCGCTTTGAGCAAGCACAGGGTCCGAGTCGCTTTGCCTCGAGATTTCGCGCCGGCCAGGTTGCTGGATGCTGAGCAGTTGTGCATAAGGTGAACCTGCCGATTTTGACAGTATAGCGGGAATTCCTGTTTTGGACTGCCGGGTCCTATTCAGGATGGCGGCGGCGTGTATGCTGAATGGGACCCGGGAGTCGAAGACGAGAATCCTGGGTAAAATGAAGATCCCGGGTCGGGCTCAAAAGTCCGGCAACGGAATTCCGGCATTATAGGCAGACCGTGAACACGATATCCCGGATTGGCCGAACTGTTCTGACCGCGTGGCATGCGCGCGGGGAGAAGGGGATCGCGTTCCGATCCGAGGAAGAGCTGAGGGCCCTGCAATCACGGCGGCTCCGGGCGATGGCGCGGCATGCCTGGGATCGGGTGCCATATTACATGGAGTGGATGCGCGTGGCGGGCGCGGAGCCGGGAGATCTGCGCTCGGCGGACGACCTGCGGAAGATGCCGCTGGTCGATAAGCTGGCGCTCACGCTGCGTCCCGAGGAGTTTGAGGCGGAAGGATACGAGCGTCGGGACGGGGTGACGATCCTGTCGAGCGGAACGTCGGGCAGGCGGCGGCAGTTCCGCTATGATGCCAGGGCGCTGTACGAGGCCCTGGCGGCGGGACGGCGGCAGCGGATCGTATTGCGACATTTTATCGGCAAGGAAGCGGGCTACCGGGAGGCGGTATTCAATCGCCAGGGCAGCGCCGCCGATCAACTGCGGCGATTCTGGGAAGCGCGGATGATGGTGCCCGGGCGGGTGGAGCTGACGCGGCGCAGTTTCGATCCCGCAATGCGGTTCGAGGAGCTGCTGGCCACGGTGAACGAATTCAAGGCCGACACCTTTCATGGCATCGGAACGTATCTGGGCGCGTTTCTGCGATGGGTCGCGGAAACCGGCCGGCGGATCGAGAAGCCGAAAGCGGTGGTTTACGGCGCGGACACGATGCCCAAAGCCGATCGCCAGATCATCGAAGAGCAACTCGGTATCCCTGTCGTCAGCGTGTACGCGGCGGTGGAGGCGCTGCACATTGGATATGAGTGCGAAGCGCGGCAGGGGTTTCACATCTGCACGGACCAGGTGGCGGTGCGCGTAGTGGATTCGGCGGGCAAAGACGTCGCGCCGGGCGAGCGCGGCGAGTTGATCCTCACGAACCTGACGAACCGGGCGATGGTGGTGATGAACTATCGCCTGGGCGACCTGGTGACGGTGGGCGTGGGGCGGTGCTCGTGCGGGCGCAACTTCCCGCTGATTCAGGAGATCGACGGCAGGTTGGACGATCTGATTGTGCGGCCCGGCGGCACGCGCCTGCACGCGCTTTCGATCCTGCCGAGGCTGCAGGCCGTGGAAGGCGTGCGGCAGGTGCAGGTGGTGCAGGAAGAGCTGGAGAAGTTCCGGGTGCGGGTGGTTTGGGCGCGCGGTTGCGAACAGAGGCCCGGCGAACTGGTGCGGCGCCTGACCGAGGTGCTGGGCGAGAGCATCCGCGTGGATGTGGAGGCGGTGGAGATGCTGGAACAGGAGCCGAGCGGCAAGGTCAAATCAGTGCACTGCGCGGTGGAGCGTGCATGATTGGCGAAGCGCTGGAATTCGCGGGGCTGTTGCATCGCAAACGCTGGCCGCGCGAGCGGCTGGACGAGCTGCGGCGAGCGAAGCTGCGGAGGCTGATCGATCACGCGCATGAACAGGTGCCGTACTATCGCCGCCTGATGGATCGCGCCGGCGTGAAACCGGAACAGATCCGCGAGCCGTCCGATCTGACAAGACTCCCCATCAGCACCAAGAAGGACCTGCGCGAGGCGGGCGAGGATTGTCTGGCCACAGGGCACGGCGAATTGCAGGTTCTGTACACCAGCGGGCACACCGGCGCTCCGTTTGAAGTGCACCTGACGCCGGCCGAGTACCGCACGATGCGCCTGCGCGAGTTCCGCATGCTGATCGGCACCGGCGTGCGTCCGCGCGACCGGCTGACGCTACTTGGTCCCACGCGCACGGCCCCGCAGCGCCTGCACCGGCGGCTGGGGTTGTACCGGATTGAAGTGATCCCACTGGTTCTGCCGCGCGAGGAACAACTACGGCGATTTCGTCGCGCCAGACCGGACGTGCTGTGGGTGTTCCCGCTATCCCTTCAGACCCTGCTCAACTACGCCGGCTGCGGATTGCGCGATCTGGCGAAGCCGCGTTTCCTGATCACGTCCGGCCAAGTGATGCAGCCGCAGCTCGGCGAGAGGTTGCGCGCCGAGCTGCCGGAGATGGAGATCGTCAACATCTATGGCTCGTCTGAAGCGGGGCGCATCGCGGCCGAATGCCGGGCGCGACGCGGCCTGCACCTGGAGGACGACGCCTTGATCGTCGAGCTGTTGGAGAATGGCGCGCCGGTGGAACCGGGCCGCGAAGGCACGGTGGTGTTGACGTGCCTGGACCAGTTGGCGATGCCGCTGATCCGCTATGAGCAGGGCGACATCTGCAGGGTGCTGCCCGAGCCCTGCGTCTGCGGCTGGAATACACCGCTGATTGCTCCACCGCTGGGCCGCGACCATGACATGATCACCCTGCTCGACGGATCGCGGATCACCCCGGCCGTGATCGAGGTTTCGCTGCGGCAGGAGATGGACCTATTGCAATACCGCTTCGTGCAGGAGCGGCCGGGCCGCATTCAGGCGCAGTTTTGCTTCCGCAACGAGCCGAGTCCGCAACGGCTGGCCGAGCTGCGGCGGCGAATGGAGGAGGCCGCCGGCGGCGAGATCGCAGTGGAGATCGAGGTGGTGCCTGAGTTGAAGTTTGAAAAGACCAAGTTCAAGGTATTCGTTTCGAAGATCTGATATCGGGTGCGCGGTCCGATCAGGTCGGGAGACGCGAGATCACGATCCGGGTCTTGCCGTTGGGCTCGGCCGGCAGGGCGTCGAGCCAGTCGACGGAGACGTTGTTGCGCGCGCCAGTGAGAGCGTCCAACTCCTGCGCAAGGTGGGATGCGGCAGCGGGGCGGTCGATAGCGCCTTCGTCGACAGCATGAATGCGATAAACGCGAGCGCCCTCCTGGATCACCTGAATCTGATCCACGCCCGAGGCGAGGCGCAATTGGCGCAGCACCTGCAAGGCGTGGAGCGTGCGGCCGTCGTCGAGGTGGATCACATCATCGGAACGCCCCTCGAGCGAGTCCAGAACGGGCAGAGTGCGGCCGCAGGGGCAGGGTCTGGCGCCCAAGACGGCGATGTCGCCGAGGCGATAGTTCAACAGGACCGTGGCGCGGTTGGTGAGGTTCGAGATTACGACCTGGCCGGGCTGGCCGGGCGCGACATCGCGTCCCTCCTGGTCGACGAGGCGGAAGGCCACGGAGTCGAGGGCGAGATGGAACCCATGGCGCAAGGTGCATTGGAAGCCGATATGCAGGGCTTCGGTCGACTGGTAGATCGAGACGACGGGAATCTTCAGCTCGTCCTCGATGCGCGCGCGGTCCGAGGCGGGCATGGAATCCGCGCCGTACACCAAGACGCGCGGGCGATGGAAGGGCAGCCCCCGTCTGGAGATGGCGCGGTAGAGCGCCCCCAGATAGGAGCCGTAGCCGCGGATTACATCCGGGCGGAAGGAGTTGATGCGGGCCACCTCTTCTTCGAGTGGCAGCGTGCCAGGCGTGAGGAACTGGCGCGTCAGATCCATGTGCCGAGGCGTCCACAGATGATCGTCGTAGTAGGCGCGAATCTGGGACGCTACGCCGCCGTCGCGAGCCAGGTTGAGTTCACGATAGCCAGCCAGCTTCCCGGTGAAGTGGGCCAGCACGTGGCGTTGGCGGTGCCCATGCGCCAGGGAGAGAAAGAGGGCGCGGCCGTCGTAGTCGAACTGTTTGGTGCGCCCGGTGGTGCCGCTGGAGGTGATCGACAGCACGTCGCCTTGCACATGCGTCGAGCGGAAACGGCCGGGATTCTCAGAGTAGATGCGGCCGTCGATCAAGGGAAGCCGCGCCAGATCTTCGGCGTTGCGGAAATGCTCGGGACGAAGACCACGCGCCTGCATGGCCTCGCGATAGAACGGGACGCTTTCCCAGGCATGGCGGACGATCTGGCGCACCCGCCGGCGCTGGGTCGCAAGCGTGGTTTCGAGACTTTGCCACGGGATCTGTTGGTCGCGTTGAGCGTGAACGAAGGTGTAGGCCGACCAGAAAAGTGTTGAGGCCAACTCGGACTTCATCGGCTTCTCCGCAGGCGCGGGGCGCAGAATTGGAGCCGGTTTGCCAGACGCCGGCACGACCAGCGGCAAGGAGCGGCCCGAGCGAGTATGTGCATCCGTCCGAGAGAGAGTATAGCTCGGGCGGGGACGGATTGGCCGGCCGCGGGCAGCATTCAGCGACCGGCGGCGCTCATTGTGCGTCGGCCACGCAGCGGAAGCCGAGCGTGGCGGCGCGGTCATAACCGGGCGCCATCAACAACAGCTTGCCGTGCTGGTCGTTGCGATAGGCCTGCGGGAAATACCAGATGGAACCCTGGGGCCGATAGTAGCTGCCGCCGCGCAGAATCGCCCCGCGGGTGTGATCGTCCAGGTATTCGTCGGTCCACTGCCACACGTTGCCGACCAAGTCCACGACGCCAAAAGGACTCGCGCCGTCGGGATGCGCATCGACGTTGTCGGGGCCAGACATGGTGCGGCCCTTTTGCGGGGACGGCACGGCCGCGTCGCGCCAGTCGTTGCCCCAAGGATAGAGCCTGCCATCCACGCCTTGCGCGGCGAATTGCCATTCCCACTCGTGGGGCAGGCGCTTGCCGGCCCAGGCGGCATAGGCGCGGGCGTCTTCGAGAGAAACCCAGGTCACGGGCTTGTTGGCCCAACCGTCGGGATAGGAGCCATTCTTCCAATCGCGGAGGAAGTTCAGGTCATCCTTGGGATGATAGTGAGTCGCGTCGAGGAACTGTTTGAACTGTGAGTTGGTGACAGGATACTTATCGATATA
>JBEKHU010000111.1:0-7765 GCA_050012115.1 Bryobacteraceae bacterium
CGGAGTTGCGGCAGAAGCTGCGGGCGCGAGCCGCGCGGGAGAGCGACGTCGATCAAGTGATCGCCGAGTTGAAGACACTGCGGGTGCTCGATGACCGGCAGTATGCCGAGCACTACGCCGAAACCCAGGCCCGCGGCAACCGGGTGGGACGTCAGCGCGTCATGCGCGACCTGCTGCAGAAGCGGGTGGCACGATCGGTGGCGCAGAAAGCCGTCGGCGAGGCGTATTCCGACACCGACGAGATATTACAGATCGAACAATTCATCCTGCGGAAGCTGCACGGCCAGAAGCCGTCCGAATACCTCGCCGAGCCGAAACATCTTGCCTCCATTTACCGACGCCTGCGGACCGCGGGATTCGCCGCGGGCCCATCCATCAGGGTGCTGAAACGATTCTCAGAGCGGGCCGATGATCTCGAGGGCCTGGAAGATGCCGAATAGCGACCAGACCGCCGGCTTGGATGGATTCACGATCGGCCTGGCTGCAGGCGCATCAGCCCACTAGCACCGCGGTATTTGAGAGCGTACCGAGGCCGTCCGCTGAGATAGCAACCACGTCGCCCGGCTGCAGCGCGGATTCCTGCGTCACGATGATTCCCGTGCCGGTGAGCAGCACTGACCCGGCGGGCACAGGATTCGCCCGCAGGAGGTACTCGATCAGCAGTTCGATCTTCCGTCCTAGTTTCGCTGTTGAGGTGTGACCCTCGAACAGCAGTGAGCCGCCGCGTCGGATGGTGCACCCCATGTTCCGCGCATAGGGATCCGCAAGTTCGTCTGCGGTCACAATCCACGGGCCCAACGCGCAACAGCCGGCGTAAACCTTCGATTGCGGCAGGTAGAGGGGATTCTCTCGCTCGATGTCCCAGGCCGACACGTCGTTGGCCAAGGTGTAGCCGAGGACATTCCCCTTCGAGCCCAGCAGCACGGCCAGTTCGGGCTCCGGCGCCGTGAACGCCGAGTCCTTCCGGATTCCGATCGCCGCGCCTGGGCCGACGCACACCCGCCCCGTTCCCTTGAAAAAGATCTCGGGCCGCGGCGCGGTGAAGGCATGACGGTAGAAGCCCTCTCGCGTGCCGTGCTCGGCGTCGCGGAACGAGGCGCTCATCTCGTACGTGCAGCCGCAGGCCCACACCTCGCGCGGGAGAATTGGAATCTTCGGCGACGCTTCGATGTGGCCCTTGCTGGCGTGCCGGCCAACGAATGCGAGGAATGGCTCGTGCTGCCGTTCGCTCTCGTCTACCAACTCGCGCACTGTGTATCCCGGCACGGGCAGCGCGTAGCCTTCCTCAAACACCGCGGCCGTTACCCGGCCTTCCCATTCGATCTGACCCAGCTTCATGAATCCCGCCTCAATACCGGAGATAAACCGTCTTGTAATCGCTGTAGAACTCCACCGCCGCCGGACCCTGTTCCTTGGGGCCGAAGCTGGAGCCCTTGGTGCCACCAAACGGGAGCTGATACTCCACTCCGGCGCTTGGCAGGTTAATGGTGAGCAGCCCGGCTTCCATGCCGTGGATGAATTCGAACACGCGCGAGACGTTTGTCGTCTGGATGGAGGCCGAAAGTCCGAACTCGCTCGCATTGGCCAAATCCATCGCGTGCTGAAAGTCGCGGGCGCGCAGGACCGCCAGTACCGGACCGAAGATCTCCTCGCGCGCGATGGTCGCGCCCGGATCGACATCGGCGAACAAAGTAGGCTCGACAAACCAACCCCGATCGTAACCAGGTCCAGTCAATCGGCGCCCGCCGGCGAGGGGCTCACCGCATTCTTTACGGCCTGTTTCGATGTAGTGGAGCACCGTGTTCATCTGTCCCTCGTCGACGCATGGGCCGATCTCGATCCCCGGCTCCATGCCGTTGCCGACCTTCAGCCTGCGCGTCCGCTCCGTCAACGCTTCAACGAAGCGGTCGTAGATGGGCGCCTCGACGATAGCCCGCGAGGTGGCTGTGCATTTCTGGCCCGTCGAGAAAAATGCCGCATTGGCGACGTTCTCCACGGCACTCGCGAAGTCGGCGTCGGCGAGCACGATGGTCGGGTTTTTGCCGCCCATCTCAAGTTGAATCCGCAGGCGCCGCGCCGAAGCCAGCGCGTGCAGCTCCTGGCCGACCTCGCAGGAGCCGGTGAAGGAAACGGCCTTGACCGCCGGGATCTCGACCAGCGCGCGGCCCAGGCTCCCGCCGGGCCCGACAACGAAATTCACCACGCCTTTCGGGATGCCCGCATCGTGGCAGGCTTCGATAATGCGCCACGCGCTCAGCGGAGCCGCCGAGGCCGGCTTCATCACTGCAGTGTTGCCGCAAATCAGCGCGGGCGCCAGCTTCCAGGCCGGAATCGCGCTGGGGAAATTCCACGGCGTGATCAGCGCCACCACACCGACCGGCTTGCGGACGGCGAACATCTGTACGCGGTCGCGCTCGCTGGGGGCGAGCACGCCCGCCAGGCGCGGCCCCTCGGCGGCAAAATAGCGGAAGATGTTGATCGACCGCCGCACCTCACCCTTGGACTCAGGCAGCGTCTTGCCTTCTTCGCGAGTCATTTCGGCCGAGATCTGCTCGAAGCGCTGATCGAGCAGGTCCGCCACTTTGTACAGCACCGCTCCGCGCGCCGGACCGGTCAGCGAACTCCAGGCCGGGAGCGCGGCTTGCGCCGCCGCAACAGCCCTTTCGATGTCCTCGGGAATCCCGGCGACATGGAGGCCCACGATCTCGGAGGTATCGGCGGGATTGCGGTTCTCGAACAACGGGCCTTCGACCCACTGGCCGCCGATATAGTTCGGGTAAGTCATCGCGCCCATGAGCGCCCTCCTATTTAAAGCTCACCTTGGGAGCCTGCCGCGCGCGTTCTTCGGTCTTGAAGTACTCGTCGTTGCGGTGGAAGCCGAGCATTCCCGCGAAGAGATTGTTCGGGAAAAGTCCGATCGTCGTGTTGTAGCGCTGGAGCGTTTCATTGTACTTGTGGCGTTCGACGGCGATCCGGTTCTCAGTCCCGGCAAGTTCGTCCTGTAGCCGCAGGAAATTCTCGTTCGCTTTCAGATTGGGGTAGTTCTCCACTACCAGCAATAGGCGGCTGATCGCGCTGTCCAATTGCCCGTTGGCGGCGATCTTCTCGCCTGGCGTGCGCGCCCCGCCGAGTGCCGCGCGTGCGTTCGCGACCGCTTCGATCACCTCTTTTTCATGCGTCGCATAGCCCTTCACCGTCTCCACCAGATTGGGGATCAGGTCGGCTCGGCGCTGCAGGGCGATGTCCACCTGCGACCACGCGGCCTTGACCGTCTCCTGCTGCCGAACGAGGTCGTTGTTCACGCCAACGCCCATGGAGAACACGATCAATCCACCAATCAGCAACAGCGCCAGCACGACTCCGAGAATAATGAGAGCGATTTTCATTGTCTATCTCCTAACGTTCAAGACGGTCCACGGCCTCCACCAGGGTGGCAATGTCCTTGAGGTACTTTTCGAATAATCCCGCAGCGTCGACGTCCCGCGCTTTGGCGCGGCCCTCGCGGAGATCCAGCAAAGTATGGAACGACCGGCCGATCAAGCCGAAATGTTGCGCGCACGCGGCGATGATTTCGCGCTTGCTCCAGGGGGCCTCCACGCCGGCGAGGCGCAGTGCGTGGCGGCCGAGAACGCAGAATGTCGAAACGGAATCAGCCATCAACCGGAGGAGCAGATCCTTGTCGCTGAGAACGCCTGCCGCCTTCTGGCGCAAACGAAGCAACTTGGCCATCAAGTCGTGCTCAACCTGGGCGCGGTAAAACACGTCCTCGATTTCCAGGTTCGCCACAACGTCTTCGCCGTGGAGGACGCGCCTCCTTTCCCGCATATCCATGAATTCGATGGGAAAGCAGTCGGTGCTTTCGCGCACCTCTTCAACGCTCATCAGCAGCGGCGAAGGGTGGTGCAGCCCGCGCCACCAGCGGAAAATGGGCTCGCTGGCGGCCAGTTCCTTCGCGGTGACCGCCGTGAGAACGCAGAACACGTTCAAGTCAGAGTAGACGGCGTGATGATCGCCGCCGGCCGCCGAGCCGTACAGAATGACGCTCACCAGCGACTTTCCGTGAGCCGCTTTCAACTTGTCCACTAGTTGCTGCAACAGTTTATCGTGATCGGGCATGGCACTCCCCTGAGATGCGTTCCCTTACCAATCGCTCGATGCGCCCCCGCCGCCGGAATCGCCTCCGCCGAATCCGCCGAAGCTGTCGCCGGAGTCGAAGCCGCCGAATCCCCCGCCGCCACGTGTGCGAGGCCCCCCGGCTCCCCCCAGCAGGTTGCCGATGAGCATGCCTGTCAGGAAGCCGGAGAAGCCGCCCCCGTAGGCCGAGGCGGCACCGCGGCCGCGGGTGAACAGGAACAGGAGGAAGATCAGCCCCGCCATCACGAGCGGGCGGAGCGGCAAGCCCTCGGGCTGCGGACGAGTTGAGCGCCGCGGCGCCTGCGCGCCGATGGCGACGCCCTTGGCCGCCGCGATCTTTTCGCCCAGCTGGTGCGCCGCGTCGGCCAACGCCTGGGCGTAGTCCCCGCTGCGCAACGACGGACGCAAGCTGCGCAGCAGGCCGCCGACGTAGCCGTCGGTGATAACGGGCTCCAGACCGTAGCCGACCTCGATGCGCGAGCGGCGATCGTTCACCACGAGCAGAACAAGAACGCCCTCGTTCGTTTTTTTCTGGCCAACACCCCACTTGCGGTAGAGCAGGTTAGCCACGTCCTCGACGGGCTCGCCTTCGGTCGTCCGCAGCGTCACCAGCGCGATCTCCGCGCCGGTGGTCTGCTCGACCCTCGCGCAATACGCATTGATCTGCTCGCGCGAGCCCTGATCGACCACCTCGGCGAAATCGCTCACATAGCCCTGGGGCTTCAAGGCGGCGAAGTCGGCCGCCTGCAGCCCTGCCGGCAGCGTACAGAGAACGACGGGCAGCAGCAGGCCCAAGCGTTTCAACAAATCAGATCTCCTTGTGCAACTCCCAGGTCCTCGATCCGTCCTAGGGCGGCCAGTCCGATTTTGCCGGGCTGGAAGCATCGCCGCGCCACTTCCTGAATGTCTCCGGCGGTGACCGTGTCGATAGCCGAGGCCAGCTCGTCCAGTGAGTAGAAGAGGCCGTAGGTCAGCCACTGCCGGGCCAGGTTGCTCATCCGGCTGCCGGTCGATTCCAGGCTCAACAGCAGCGAGCCCTTCATGTGTTCGCGGGCGCGATGCAGTTCCTCCTCCGGCACCGGCTCGTTCTTCAGGCGTCCCAACTCGGCCAGCGTCAACTCCAGAACACGCCGGCCGGTCTCCGGCGACGTTCCAGCGTAAACGGCGAGGCAGCCCGTGTCGCGATGCAGATTCAACTCCGAGAAGATCGAGTAGGCGAGCCCTTGCCGTTCGCGGATGCTCTGAAACAAACGCGAACTCATACTGCCCCCCAGGATCACATTTAGCGTATAACAGGCGAAGTGCAGCGGGTGCGCCGCCTCCACCGCCGGCGCGCCCACGCATAGCTGCAATTGCTGCAGGGAGCGGCGGCTTTTCAACCGGAACACCGGCCGGCACTCCGGCATGCGCTGGGTCGGCATCGCTTCTCCTGGAGGCAGGGAGCCGAAGTGGTTTTCCACCAGGGAGAGTACGTCCGCGTGGCGCAGACTGCCGGCTGCGGTCACGGTCAGGTTGGCCGCCGTGTAGTGCGTCCTGTGGTAGGCCCGCAGGCTGGCGTCGCAGAAGCTCGCGATGGTCCGTTTCGTTCCGGCGATCGGGCGGCCCAGCGGATGTCCCTTCCAGAAGTTGTGCACGAAGAGATCGTGGACCGCCGACTCGGGATCGTCGTTCTCCATCTTTAGCTCTTCGAAGATGACGCCCTTTTCCTTCTCGATCTCGACCGGGTCGAACTTCGGATGGCGCAGCATATCGGCCAGAATTTCGAACGCGAGTCCCAAGTGCTCGTCGAGCACCTTCATCGTGTAGCCGGACATCTCGCGTCCCGTAAACGCGTCCAGGTTGCCCCCGATCGCGTCCATCTCGCGCGCAATCTGCTCGGCCGAGCGCGATGGGGTGCCCTTGAAGAGCATGTGCTCGATGAAATGCGAGACGCCATTCTCCGCCGCCGACTCGCAGCGCGAACCAGATCCGATCCAGAATCCAACGGCGACGCTGCGCACCGCGGGCATCGGCTCCGTGATCACGCGAATGCCGTTCGGCAGCACCGTCATCCGCACTTCGCGCTCGGTCCCGTCCAGCGTCATAAACTCCATTCTCGCAGCAACCCACGCGGATGGCCGCTGGTAGACAATCAAGAGAAGGGGACGCATTGATGCAGGCGCTGCTGGGACTCGAACCCGATGAGATTCGTGCGCTCCTGCCCGCAGGGGAGCCGGCGTTTCGCGCGCGCCAGGTATACGAAGCGCTGTACCACCGCCGCGCGACGTCGTTCAATGAGTTGACGACGCTTTCGAAGCCGCTGCGACAGGAACTCGCCCAGCGCTCTTCTTTCGGCTATCCCGAAGCCGTCTCCGTTTACAACTCAACGGACGGGACGAAGCGTTACCTGCTGCTACTCGCCGACGGCAAGACGGTAGAGACCGTCTTCATGCCGGAGCAGGCACGCGACACGCTTTGCATTTCCACGCAGGTCGGCTGCCCCGTCGGCTGTCACTTCTGCCTCACCGCGCTGATGGGGTTGGAACGCAACCTCACGGCGGGTGAAATCGTCGGCCAGGTCTTGTACGTCGCACGCGACAACGGCCTCTGGGCGGACTCGAAGCGCATCAACATCGTGATAATGGGCCAGGGCGAGCCGCTGCTGAACGTGCCGGAGGTGCTGAAGGCGGCGCGGATTCTGACCGACTCGAAGGGTCTCGGACTCTCCCCCAGGCGCATCACGGTATCGACCTCGGGCATCGTCCCGCGCATCGCCGAATTCGCCCAGGCGCCGGACTCGCAGCGGCCGAGGCTGGCCATTTCGCTCAACGCTTCGAGTGAAGAGCAGCGCTGTGAACTCATGCCCATCACGCGCAAGTGGCACTTGAAAGACCTGATGGACGCCTGCAAGAACTACCCGCTGCGTAACTGGGAGAAGCTGACGTTCGAATACGTGCTTCTCAAGGACGTCAATGACAGCGATGCCGATGCCCGTCGCGTCGCTCGTCTGCTCGCCAACCTCAACTGCAAGCTGAACCTCATCGCCCTGAATCCCGGCCCGGGCATCCTGTTTTCCACGCCCGACCCCGAGCGCGTGGCGGCATTTCAGGCGATCGTTCGCAAGTCCGTGCCGTGCTTTGTCCGGCGCCCGCGCGGCCTGGACATCTACGCCGCCTGCGGTCAGTTGAAACGCATGGAATCGCCGTCGGCACTCATCAACCCGTCTGCGGCACGTCTCTGACATGCGGATGACATTCTCGCCTTCTAGAATAAGAGCGTGGTTCTCCGCCGCATCGCCTTGCCTGCCGCGCTGGCCGCCGTTTTCGCGGCCGTGCTGCTGTCTGTGGAAACTCCGCTGTTTCCGGTTCTCAAGAACTCGCTCTTCGCCGGGCCGCAGAAGGAAGGCTTCTCGCTGCTGGTGACCAGCCAGATCCTGCGTCCCTGGGGCGATCAGGTGACCATCTCAGGACGGCCTGTGGAAGGCGTTTTTGACTCCGAAGCTAAATGGTCTGCGGTGCTCGGATCGCGCGGCGTGGAGATCTTCGACGCGCCGACGATGATCCATCGCGCGAAGGTGGTGACGCGCGCGACGTCGTATGCCGGCCTGGCGTTCCGGCCGGGCACGCGGGAACTATGGATCTGCGAGACTTCG
>JBEKHU010000112.1:0-7715 GCA_050012115.1 Bryobacteraceae bacterium
TCAACTGGCGCCACGGCTTTAGGTAAACATAGCCGTCCACGATGTCACCGAGTCCGAGGCGTGCTTCAAAATGGTAATCGAATATCGCCGAATCTCTCAGCAGGCCCAGCGGTGATTCGGCGGTGTCAAAGCCGACGCCAGTCAAGCCACTTTGCTGCATCGTTGCTTCAATTGTGGAAGCCATGAGTGGATCGGAGCCGTGGTAATTCCGGTCGATCCACGACGCAGGAATATCGAAACCGGGCAGCCGAATGAAAAACAGCTTGTCGCCATATCGTTGTCGCAGCAGCGCTCCCATGCGCGATACACGGTGGCCGTTGGAAACTGGCTGCGGACAAGCCCACGCGTGTTCTGCACCGACCCAGACGACGGCGTGCTCGCCGCTGGCCAGAATCTCACGCTGAATTTCTCCGGCCATGCGTACGTCGCGCGCCGCAACTTTCGGCAGGATATGAAAAAGCCGCGCCACGCGGAGCTTTTCCCAAAGGGGACATTGTTTTGAAGGATTCTCTCCTTCTCCAATGGTCATTCCCACCGACTGCGCGTCCATCGGGGAATCCAACCCGATCACGCGTATCTTCCTCTGTCCGGCAGGGATCGTTTGATTCACACGCCAGACCGTCTCGAAGACGTCCCAGTACTCCTTGAAACCCCATATCCCCCAAGGTTCGTGACGCGCAATCTGTAGTGCCAACTCGCGATTAAACTGTGGTGCAATCACCAGTCGCCGAAGGTTCTCGTTGTCTTCGGCAAGGCAGACTTCCATCGCCACACAAGTTACACCGGCACGCTGATACAATTGCGGGATCGATGCGTTGAGGAAGTCGAGAAACTCCTTCTTCTCGTGAGCCTGCTCGCCAAAGACCAGCACTTGATGCTTCTGCGCTGTGGCCACGACATATTCCACGGCGTTTGTAGCGTGATCGTGGAGCCATGCGACATCGGCGTCTTGCTGCGATGGACTCAGCGCCTTGACCTCGGTCAATTCCTTTGGGTCGCGCTGCTCAAACCTCCAGTGGACAGGCTTTGGCGATCTGAAGGCGACGGCATCGCGATAGAACAAGATCCAGCCTGGAACATCCAACGCGAAAACCAGAACTCCGGCTACGAACAGCGCGACTGCCATCTGTCCCCATCTTCCAAACGGCGCTGGACGGCGTACCACCACGGTTCTTGCCAGAGAGTCGTGCCAGGCCTGTTTCTTGCGAGTGAAGCCACACCAAAGAAAGCCTGCGCCGAGAGGAAGGAAAGACACCAGCTTGCCGATGGTCTCGCGCAGCAATAAGCGCCCGACACCCGGCGCTTCGCCATCGCGCGTGGTGACAATCAACCCGCAAAGCCACTTCCCGATCGTTTGTCCGGTTCGGGCTTCGCACGCGATGGTGTAAACCACGCCGGCAACCACCACTGTCAGCTCAATGGGCAGATAGACGCCGCAACGGACACCCAGCCAGGCCGCCGCCGCGACAATGGCCACGATCAGGATCAAATCCATCAATCCCGCAAGCAGCCGTAACCAATAGCCGCCCATTTGAGGAGACGACTGTGGTTCAGTGTCGTATCCCATGCTTTAACCTACAGCGCCATCCTCCGTGACCACAAGTGAAAAACAAGAATGGGTGACTTGGTGACCGGGGCCAAGCGGAAACCGGGACAGCATGGCGTGCACCGCTTCTAGCAGACTGAACCCACAAGGCTCGGCAATACAAGACGGCAATGGTTATGCTTCGCACCCTGGTCTAGCCAGGCGCCACCCCACCCATTCTGCTCAGCAGCCAACAGTCTGTTAGTAATTTGCGGTGCTGGCCCGCAGATAGCCATCTGACTGGAGGCCACACCTCAGCGATCTGCCCCTCCGCCCCGCCGCCTACTTCGTGATCCCCACCTGCCCCAGCAGCCAGGCGTACTCGAAGGCCGTATCCTTCAGCCGGTCGTAGCGCCCCGACGCGCCGCCGGCAAGAGGGAGAGCCCGACCCTCCACATAGGCGTTTCTCGGGTCAGGCTGTCCCGTTGTTCCCTCCATTGTCCCCTTGTTCCTTGTCAAGAAGGCTCCCGAAGTCAACTTCACTGCACTTCGGAGGACCAAGAGTCGCCGGCCCGTGCTACACTGCTCGGAAACTGGGATCTACACTGGGAATCTCGGGAGAAAACCCGCGGAAACCGGGAGCCACGGTCTATCATCCAAGGAAGAAACTCATCATGTCCATACCAACCAAATCCGCCAAAGCCTGGGCTGCGCAGAGCGCCGCCACCCCGCTTGCACCCTTTTCCATCCAACGCCGCGACCCGCTACCCGGCGATGTGGTCATCGATATCCTCTACTGCGGCGTCTGCCACACCGACCTCCACCTGGCGCGCAACGAATGGGGCATGTCGCAATACCCGATGGTGCCCGGGCACGAGATTCTCGGCCGCGTGGTGAAGGTCGGAAGCGCGGTGACCCGCTTCCAGGCAGGCGATATCGCCGCGGTCGGCTGCCTGGTGGATTCCTGCCGCGCCTGCCCCAGTTGCCAGCGCGGACTGGAGCAGTACTGCATGCAGGGCATGGTGCTGACGTATAACTCCCCGGACAAGCACTCGGGCGGGGTCACCTACGGCGGCTACTCGGAGAGCATCGTCGTGGATGAGGCGTTCACGCTGAAAGTGTCGGAGAAGCTGGACCCCGCCGCCGCCGCGCCGCTGCTGTGCGCCGGCATCACCCCCTACTCGCCGCTGCGGCACTGGAAGGTCGGGCCGGGACAGAAGGTAGGCGTCGTGGGTCTGGGCGGGCTGGGCCACATGGGCGTGAAGTTCGCGCGGGCGTTCGGCGCACACGTGGTGCTGTTCACCACTTCGCCCGGCAAGGCCGAAGACGCGCTGCGGCTGGGCGCGCACGAAGTGGTGTTATCGAAGAACCCCGATGAGATGGCCAAGCACGCCGGCAGCTTCGATTTCATTCTGGATGCGGTGGCCGCCAGCCACGACCTCAATGCCTATCTCGGCCTGCTGAAACTGGACGCCACGCTGGTGCTGGTTGGGGTGCCTGAAGCGCCCTTGCCGGTGCACTCCTTCAACCTGGTTTTCGGCCGGCACAGCCTGGCGGGCTCGCTCATCGGCGGGATCGCGGAGACGCAGGAGATGCTCGATTTCTGCGCCCAACACGGCATCGTCAGCGATATCGAAACGATCGCCATCCAGCAGATCAACGAGGCCTATGAGCGCCTGCTCAAGGGCGACGTGCGCTACCGCTTCGTCATCGACATGGCGTCCTTGAAGGCGTGACGTGCCCTTTGACGAGGTTCTGGCCGCGGTGCGTGAGCAAGAGCTAATCGAAAGGGAAAGCGGCTGGGTATCCTTATCGGAGAAAGGCTTCCAAGTTTGCCAGATCGCTGTAATGAAGGAGCAGGATTGCGTTCGTCGCGGCTAGCTGCTCTGCCGCGGGCGTGTACCGGCTATTTGAAACGACGGCTCCATAGTGCGCTCGCTCGTGGGCCTTGGCAGCGGCAACTTCCTGCACAGCCTTATTGCCCACCGGCTTCGAATAGAGTTTGCATTGCAGAACGACGCGGACACCAGCCTTTTCGGCGACCACGTCCACACCTTGATCGTGGCTTTGCAGCGTTACGCGAGCGTCCCATCCAGATTGGCGGAGTTCCTCTGCACAGAACACTTCGAACTCTGTGGGGGTCATATTCTCAGAGAAGGCCTTAAAGACGGGCTTATCTCGGGTAATCTCCTTGGCGCGTTCGGTGATCATGCGTGCAACTTCCTCGCGCTCGCCTTCCAAGGCAGCTTGTTCGTCTCCCGTCAGCGACGGGCTAACGCAACTGCTGATGAAATAGTCAACCTCTTTGACCCATCCACCCAACTGTAGCTGTCCATAAGCGTCTTGTCGGACAAGCTGCACCCATCGCCTCGCCAACTGGGACTCGTAATGTGCAATAGTGGCCCCTGCCTTCTCGTACATGCTAGCGCGCACCGCATTGGACCGATTTGTCTGCACGAGCTTTAGCCCGACGAAAGCGACGCCAAAAGCAACCAGGAGGAAAAGAATCGTGTTGACAGTGCCACTGGAAACTTCGTTTAGAACCGTAACGACAAGACACAAACCCCCAAGGACACATATGACTTTAAATGCAGTCGCTGGCTCAATAAGAGGGTTTTTCTTTCGGGGCATTTCTAGATTTTAGTGGCAAGCTGGCATAAAGCCGATTTTTTTCTTAAAGAAGGGTCCCCGCCGTAGCGCCTCAACCACTCCCCCTACTTCGTGATCCCCACTTGCCCCAGCAGCCAGGCGTACTCGAAGGCCTGGTCCTTCAGGCGATCGTAGCGGCCCGAAGCGCCGCCGTGGCCGGCGGGCTCCATTCTGATCTTGAGCAACAGCGGGTTCGAGCCCGTGTTCAGCGCGCGCAGCCGCGCCACGGTGTTTTCGGGGGTACCCCGTTTCGTCCTCGTTCACACGATCCGGCTGCCCCCCCCAAGTGGCCCAAGCACTAACGCCGGCGTCAAATTATTGTGCGAACCAGCGCGCCAGACCTCAGTATGCTGTGTCCCACGCGGGCCGGGGCAATAGCTTTCCCCAATCCGTGCAGTCCATCCTGCCGATGTTGGGGCGTGCGCCCTTGGGAGCGCCGGCCACGGAGCCGGTAGTACACACGAGTTCCAACTTCCGGTTGCCGGTGACATTGACGTCATCCGCGAATTCGGCCGTGGAATTCAACTGGAGCAGCACGCCGGGGCCATGGTTGCCGGTGATCACGGTGCCTGACGAGAAATTCGCGGCGGAAGCGGAGTTGACGAAAACTCCAGGGCCGTAGTTGTCGGACACTGTGGCGACAACGCCGAACAGTACGGAATTCATCTCGACCCGGATTCCTCCGTAAGAGTTGGGATCGGACGGATCACCGTTCTTCCGGACGATGGTGCCCTGGCCGCCCAGATGAGCGCGCGACCCGGAGTGGATGCCGATTCCGCCTCTCCGGTTTAATTCGATCACCGTTTGGGGGCCCCAGAAGAATACCTGGCCTCCCATCCAGGCGTTGATGCCGATACCGCCGTTATTGCTGATCGTCGTGGTCCCCGCCGAACAGCAGAGCTTGAGGTTGCCGCCGAACTCAACACCTACTCCGTGTCCGAGATTGTCCCGGATCACCGTCGGAGGATTGATCCAGACATCACCGCTTCCTCCTATGCCGACCGCGGTGTCATCCACGGTCTTCCCGTTGCCTGTGATGGTAGGGGCGCTGACCCCCCAATCCCCGAGCGCCAGCCACCCGGAGGCATTGACGCCCGTCTTGTTGCCCTGGATCGTCACATCGCCGACGGTAGCGGTACCTTCCTGAGCCACACTGAGACCGGTGCCGTTGCGCTGGAGGACGGAGGTTCCCGGCGGCCAATTCCAGGCGGATACATTGGCGTTCGTGTGCGCACCCACGGAGAGGCCGACGGCCCCATTATCCTGGATGGTGGTTCCACCGATCCAGACGGTGCCGGAATCGAGGATATCGAGCCCATCCGACAGGCTTCCCTGGATGACGACATTACTGATCGTGACATTACTCCGCGAGATGCTGACCAGAGGAATGTTAGTGTTGGCGACGCCGGGTCCCTGGATCGTGAGGCCGGTTATGTTTACTTGTCCCGAACCTCGAACCTGGAGCGCGGGGTCTGCTCCTGGCCGCTGGATGATCGCGCCGCCGCTGCCTTGCAGGTTGAGGTTGTTGGGGAACCCATCGACGACCACCGCCTCAGTGCATGTGCCGTTGATGCTGAGCGTGTTCGGAACGGTTTTGTCCAGCGCCGCCAACGCCCCGTTCAGGCTGTCCCCTGGACAATTGACGGTCTGCGCCGCAGCGCTAGCGGCACTCAGGATAAGAATCATGGCCACAGCCCCGGGGAGCCGTAGCAGGGCGCCCCAGACTGATCGCAGATGCAACTTGGTACTCATGGCAGACTCCTCTTGCTTTTCGAGAAATGACGCGTGGCCGGATGCCCGCGAGATCTTAACCGAAATTTCTATCTTTCGATCCCAAACTCCTGTTTAGTGTAAACCAAGCCGCGATCTTTTGATACCCCAAAGTGAGGCTTTCTTCTACAGGGGAGAGGGTCGGGAGGAGAAGGGGGACAGAGAGGGCGGTAGCCTGACGCGCTTCGCTGCTAACAGATTGAATTTACGTAGCTTAGGCAAACAATGCGACAATTCGCAGGCTTCACACCAAGGCTTAGGCCCCGCACCCATTCTGCTCAACAGCCAGTAGTCTGTCGATGATTTACGACGTTGGCCCGCCCGCGGATGGCAATCTGACTGGAGGACACGCCTCAGCGATCTGCCTCTTCTCCCGGCCGCCTACTTCGTGATGCCCACCTGGCTCAGCAGCCAGGCGTACTCGAAAGCCTGGTCCTTCAGCCGGTCGTAGCGCCCCGAAGCCCCGCCGTGGCCGGCGGGCTCCATTTTGATCTTGAGCAGCAGCGGGTTCGAGCCCGTGTTCAGCGCGCGCAGCCGCGCCACGTATTTCGCCGGCTCCCAGTACATCACCTGGCTGTCGTGCAGGCTGGTGGTCACCAGCAGCGCCGGATAGGCCTTCTTCTCCAGGTTGTCGTAGGGGCTGTACGACTTCATGTATTCGTAGGCCGCATTCTCGTTCGGGTTGCCCCATTCGAGATACTCCTCCACCGTCAGCGGCAGGCTCGGGTCGAGCATCGTGTTCATCACGTCGACGAACGGCACCGCCGCGTGCACCGCGCGGAACAGGTCGGGGCGGAAGTTCACCACCGCGCCCATCAGCAGCCCGCCGGCGCTGCCGCCCTCGATCACCAGCCGCTCTTTCGACGTCCATTGCTCCTTGATCAGGTACTCCGCGCTGTCGATGAAGTCGTAGAACGTATTCTTCTTCTTCATCAGCATGCCGTCGTCGTGCCAGCGCTCGCCCATCTCGTTGCCGCCGCGGATGTGGGCGATGACGTAGGCCATGCCGCGGTCCAGCAGGCTCAGGCGCGCGCTGGAAAACGTCGCCCCCATCCCGGCGCCGTAGGACCCGTATCCATACAGGAACAGCGGCGCCGAGCCGTCCTTCGGCCGCCCCTTCTTGTAGACGATCGACAGCGGCACCTTCACGCCGTCGCGCGCCTTGGCCCACTCGCGCTCGGTCACGTACTGCGATTTGTCGTACCCGCCCAGCACCTCCTGCTGCTTCAACAGCATCGGCATGTGGATCTCGGTGCTGTAGTCGTAGACGCTCGGCGGCGTCACCAGGCTCTGGTAGTTGAAACGGTAGCTGTTCGATTCATAGTCCGGCGTCTGTCCCGGCGTAGCGGTGTACACCGTCTCCGGGAACGGGATGTTCTCCCACCGCTTCTTCTTGAAGCTGTAAACCCGCAGCCGGTTCAGCGCCTGCGACTTCTCAAACACGACGGCGAAGTGGCGGAACAGGTCGATCCCCTGGATCAGCACATCTGACTGGTGCGGCAGGAAGGTCGTCCAGTTGCCCGGCGCCGGATTGTCCTCCGGCGCGGTGACCACTTTGAAGTTCTTCGCGCCCTTATTGGTGCGGATGAAGAACTGGTTCTCGCGGTGGTCCAGCGTGTACTTGTGCCCTTTCTCGCGCGCCAGGAACACGGCGAACTCAGCCTGCGGCTGGCTGGCGCGCAGCGTGCGGTACTCGTAGGTATCGGTGCTGGTGATGCCGAGCAGCAGGTACTTCTTGTCGCGCGTCTTATGGATGCGGATGTCGTACAGC
>JBEKHU010000113.1:0-7697 GCA_050012115.1 Bryobacteraceae bacterium
AGACGGCTTCCTTCAAACGGCTGTATCGAAAGCGACCCGGCGATCCACGCTCGCCCATCCCCGAGAGACAATCGCGCCGGGCCGCTCCCGATACAGCACTAACGTTTACCGACCACTGGCACGGTTTCGTAGTGCCTCGTGTTTCATTCGCTGCCGATTGGATAGGGCGCCGCAGCGGAGAAACAAACAGGTCGGAGGAGGGAGGGGAACGGAGAGGTGCTTTGGAAATTGTTTGAAATGAAGCGATTGCCGGTTTTCCGCTACGCGTAGGATCCTGCTGCCTTTCAGCGACTGGGCGAATCATGCGCGCGCGCCATGCAGTCAATACTTGCAGGCGCATTGTCGACTCGCCAAACGTGAGAGCTGCGCCTAGTAAGATGTAAACCTGATGTCAAATAGAACTGCGGTACTGCTTTGCGCCCTGACCCTGGCCGGCGCGGACGCACGGGTGACGGAGCGTGTTCAATGCCCCGCCACGGCAGACAACTGGATAGGAACTCCGTCTTGGATTCCCCACCCCGGGCAATCCCCGAACCACGGCGCGGACAGCGACCTCCTGGTCAGCGGCCGCAGCAGTTACGCGCTGCTGGCCTTCGACATGTCCGCAGTCAAAGGCCTGCGCATCGAAAAGGCTATTCTTCGCGTTCACCGCAAACCAGATCCCACACCGCTGACCATGGTGGGCATTTCCACCATCAGCGGCTCCGAGCCCTGGATGGAAAGCGAGGCGAACTACTTTTTCGCCAAGTCCGGCCATCCTTGGGCATACAGCGGCTCGGACGTCGCCGACGTCACCTTCGGTCTCGGCGGCAGCCTCTATGCTTACGTGAAGGCGCGACCTGCCGGGGACGACTGGTATGAGATCGATGTCCCAGTTCAGATCGCAACCGCCCTGGCCATCGGCGACCAGTTTGGCCTCATGCTGAGCGACGAGAAGGGACAGACTCGCACGCGCCACGCGATCGGCAGCCGCGAGAGCTCCGATCCGCCGGTGCTGATCGTCGAGGGCGTCCGTTCCAATGCCAAAGCCGGTCCGGTGCACGCGATGGCGCCGCGTTCGGCCACCGCGCTGGGCCGCACTTCGCTGCAGCCCGGCAGCGTTATTCTCCATTTCGGAGGCGCCAATGCCGCGCGTTACGAGTTGCGCTACTCAGAATCTCCAATCACCTCGAAGAGCTTTGAGGCCGCCTCGCCAGCGCCGCGCTGGATGCTAGACCCGCTGGCCCCCAAGGCCGAGTCGATGGCCGTCTCGAATGCGCTCCATGACGAAGTGAACGCTGTGGTCGAACAGTTGCAGCCCGGCAAGCTCTACTACTTCGCCGCGCGCGGCGTGAGTGCCACGGGCCAGCCGGGCCCGGTCAGCGCGCTCGGTAGTCTGCGGGCGTTCGCACGCACGTGGCCCGAATTGCCGAAGACGGCCCAGACATCCCAGGCGGAGGAGCGATCCGCCGGCGGCGGAGTGAAGGTCTGGTCATTCTCCGAGTTGCACAAAGTGAACCCGCAAACCGGCGTGCTGCTCGAAACGGGTCCCGTCTGGACCGGCAGCGTCAAGCTCACCGGGGCGCGAAACGAGTTCGTCGCGTTCCAGGTGGCAGTTGAGAGCGAAACTCCAGTCAAAGATATCGCCGTCACGGTGGACCAGCCGCTCTTCGCCGAATGCAAGCTGCCGCTCGTCTTCCAGAAGATCGGCGCCGTGCAACTCTACCGCGAGTGGATGGTGCCGGACGACAAGGACACCAGCCCGAGTCGCCCCTGGTATCCCGATCCGCTCATCCCGCTCAGCGGCGTGTTCGATCTGCCCGCCTCCGATAACGGCGTGCCGCACCAGCGCGTGCAGCCGGTTTTCGTTGATATCTACATCCCGCACGACGCGGCGCCCGGCGTTCACCACGGAAGCATCGCGGTGCGCGCCGGCGGCCAACTCATCCGCAATGTCCCAGTTGACGTGGACGTGCTCCCGTTCGGGCTGCCCGACAACCTGAACTTCCTCGTGGACCTCAATGCCTACGGCGGCGTCAACGGCGGCTACGACATCCAGCGCGGCACTCCCGAGTACCACAAACTGCTTCAGGCATATCACCGAATGGCGCACCTGAATCGCACGAACCTGGATTTGCTCGGCTATTCCCACACGGGCACCACCGAGCCGGACCAGGCGCCGCCGCTGGAGGGCAAGGGCGCCGCCACCAAGGTCGCGAACTGGGACGCCTGGGACGCGCACTTCGGCCCGTTGGTCTCAGGCTCCGCCTTCGCCGACCTGCCGCGCGCCTCCGTCCCCGTGCCGATCATCTATCTCGCGCTGTTCGAGAACTGGCCCGTCGACCTGCGCAAGCAGTACAAATGGAACATCCCGGAGCGGCCCAAGACGAAGGCCGAGTACGACGAACTGATCGCACGCCAAGCCCTTGAAAGCGGCCCTATCGACGAGGGGTTCCCGCAGGATTACCAGGAGCGATTTTCGGCTGTATCCCGGCAGTTCGCCCAGCACTTCCGAGAGCGGAAGTGGCTCACGACCCAGTACCAGATCTTTTTCAACGACAAGTATTACTACAAGGACCCGACCCGCATGTCTGCCGCCAACGGAGTTTCCTGGTGGCTGCTGGACGAGCCTAACCATCATGACGACTACCGCGCCCTCAGTTTCTTCGGCTGGCTCGGCAAGCGCTCGTTGAAGGACTACCCGGATGTGCCGATGGTCTTCCGCGCCGATATCAGCTACGTGGATTTCATCCGCGATCAACTCGCGGACCAGATCGATATCGACTGCACCAGCCAGCACTTCTGGACCAAGAACCGCTACCTGATGGACCACCGTAACCGCTTCGGGCGCACCTACTGGAACTACGCCAGCACCAATCACCCGCGCGAAACCAACGTCGGAATGCGCGCCTGGTGCTGGCGCGCGTGGGTCGCCGGCGCCGATGGCATCGTGCCCTGGAATACCGTTCATGGCAAAGATGCGTGGGACCGCGCCGAACCGCTGACCGTCTTCTACGTGGGCCAGAAATTCGGCCTCAACGAGCCGTTCGGCTGCCTCCGCCTCAAGGCCTTCCGCCGCGGCCAGCAGGATGTGGAGTATATGACTCTGCTGGGCCGCAAGATGGGCTGGGACCGGGAGGCGGTGCAGCGCGCAGTGGCCGGGGCGCTGGACCTTTCCGAGGACGTGCGCCTCCAATACGAAGAAGATGCCGGCGGCATCCGTTTCAACCGCATTGACGACGCGCAGCTCGACCAGGTGCGCCTCCGCATCGCGGCCGCATTGACCGCAAAGTAAGCGCAAACCGCCGCTACGTGTCAGTAGTCAGAACGGAATCCGCGGGGCGGAGCGGCGCTAGCTAACCATGAGCCAGGCGACAAGTGCGTCTCCCGCAGGGACCGAGCGGGCAAACCCCGCCACCGCCGTTGTCTCCCGTTACCCCACTCAAGGCAGCGGGTCCAGCACGTCTCCTGAAAGCTCGAAGCGCGGAGCCAGCAACTCGGGCTGAGCCTTGACTGCATCTTGCATCAGCCGGCGCGCGGCTTGCGTCTCCCCGGCGTTCTTCTTGGCCAGGCCAAGCAGGTAGCGCGCTTCGGCGCGGTGGTTGGGACGGGTCGAGTCCATTTCCGTCTCCGCGAAATCCACGAAGTGCTTGGTCAGTTGGCTTGCTTCCGCCTTGCGGCCGAGCCGCTCGAGCGAGAGCACCATATAGAAGTTCTCACTGTTCCAGCTGTCGCGGTCGCCCGACAGTTGCTCCACGCCCTCGATGCCCTTCTCGTAGGCCTGCCGGGCCTCCGCCTGCCGGCCCAGCGCATCGAGAGTGCGACCGAGGAAGTACTGCAGACGCGGCGTGGATTGGAACTGGAAGGTGTCTACGCCCAGCGAGACGGGCGGTTTCATGGACGACTCGAAAAGCGCAAGCGCTTCGGCATAACGGCCTTGGTTGAACGCCGCCGCGCCCATCCCATAGCGCATGGCCCGGTATTTGTCCCGCAAGCCGTAGCTTCTGTGGCGGGGTTCGAACTCATGTGTGGCGATGAGTTTCTCAGCATCCTGATAGCGACCCTTGACCAGGTAGGCGGCGATCAGCGCTTCGGCCAGATCGTCGTCCTTGGGCGAGCGTTCGAAGGCCTTCGTCAGCAAGGCGAACTGCTCGTCAAAGCGGCCGGCCCGGGCGTACAGAGCACTGAGGTCGTTGAAGGTCCGGACATGCGCCGGGTTCAGTTGCGTGGCGGCTTCCAGCTGCGCGGCCGCCTTTTCTACCGGGTAGCCCTGTTCGGCGTAGGCCAGGCCGAGTGCGCGGTGCGACTGAAAGTCGCGCGGGCCAGCCTCCACTGCGGCTTCCCACTGGCGAATCGCCTCGGCGGGCCGTTCGTGGTAGTAAAGCAGGCAAGCCAGATTGAACCGCGCCACGGCATCCTTGGGATCGGCCTCGACCGCGGCTGCCAGCGGCGCTTCACTTTCTTCGCGATAGGGGAAGCGGTCCATGTTGCCACTGGCAGTCCGGGCCTTTTTCAGATACTCGGTCGCCCGCGCCGCGTCGCCGTCCTTTTGCAGGCAGTAGGCCAGCGTGTAGTAGAACTCAGGCGTGGTGCCCCAGGGATCCCGGTTGTCGTGTTCGACGATTTCCAGAATCTGGGCCGCGTCCTTCCACTTCCGCAACTTCTCGTAGAAGATGGCCAGGTCCAGGGCCTCCTGACTTTGTCCTCCGGTGAGACGCAACAGCTCGGCCTTGCCCCCGGGATCGCCTGTCAGAAAGTAGTGCTCGGCTGCGGCGAAACGGTCCGATGAGTCGATGCGCTCGATTTCGGCCAACTGCTTCAGCGCGTTCGGCGCGTTGTTCTGCTCACGCCAGGTCACGGCCAGCAGCAACCGCGAATTCATGTCGTAGCCGTTGGCCATGATGGCTCGTTCCAGATGGCTCACGGCGGAATCGAGGTTCTTGCCGAGAAACGCCAGGCGTCCGAGGTGGAATTCGCGCTCTCCGAAGTACGCGCTCTGCGGCCAGATGTAATAGAGATTGCGCTCGGCGTGCTGGTCATCACCACGCACGAACTGGCTCATGGCGAGGTAGTAATAAGCTTCGTCTAGGTAGGGATCGCGCTCGATGGCCTTTTGCAAATGCGTGATGGCGCTTTCGTACCGGCCTGCGGTGAAGTGATAGATGCCCAGTTGCAGGTGCGCGCGCGAGAAGCCCGGATCGCGCGCCAGCGACTGGTTCAGCAGTTCCTCGGCCGCAGCGTAATTCAGTTCCTTGAGTTTGAATTCGGCCGCCACCACCAGTTCTTCCGCGCTCATCTGCCCGGGGGACTTACGCGGTTTTTCAAGCGGCGCGGTGAAAGAGGTGTACTCCTTGCGGCCGGGATCGCTGTCAGGGCGGTGATAGGCCATCAGCTCACGGCCGGCCGCATCCGTCACCCGAACCACCAGGCCCTTCGTCTGCGCCGCTGTCACGCGGGCATCGAACGGCTGGCCGGGCGCGAGGTCGGCACGAGTGCTGATAAGCTGAATGCCGTCGGCGGTGACGATCACGCTCGCTCCGTTCAGCACCCGCATGGCCGCGAGACGAACGCGCACGTCATGATCCTGAACTTCCAGGTTCAGGGCCACATCGCGCGTGGTCGTGGTCAGCCCGCCAATGCCGGACACCGGCAGCCACCATTCGCTCCACTGCTCCACCTGGTGCGGACCCACGTACTCGTAGTGACCGTCCCAGACGTGCCGCCCGCTCTGCACTTCGATATACGGGCCGGCATGGTCCGTGTAGGCACGCTCCAGGGCAGTCGCGCTGTCACTGTAGCCGAATGTCCACAACTTCATGCCCTGGACGATGCGGCGATCGGCATATCGAAAAACGCCATAGTCCAGGTCGAAGTGATAGGCGCCTTGGAAATTGTCGTATGTGTCGATTCCGAATACTCCGAGCATGTGCTTGTTGTTGAGGTCCCAACTGTAGTCGATGCCGTTGAACACAGGCCAGTCCGCGATCTCGGCAGTCGTATGGCCGATGGTCCGGCTCATGGGGTAGATAAAGCGGGTCTTCTCGGTGGCGGCCAGGCTGCCGCTGATCCAGAACATCTGCGGCATGCGGCCGTCCCGCCGGTTGTAACAGAAGACGCTCATCTGCAGCGCCGCGATTCCGGGATGGAGCGTGGCGATCAGATTCACCTTCATGTGATACACGGGATCCAATTCGCCCAGTACCAGCGAGACGCTGCCATCTTCATTGCGGACGACTTTGTTGGACCAGAAGGGCTCGCCGCGCAAGGTCATGGAGTGCAGATCGTGCGGGCCGGTCAGTTCGATTCCAAACAGCGGGAAGCTGTCCTTAGGGTTGTAGTTGGCGGGCTTGATGACGTCGTTGCGGTAGAAGACCTCGCGGCTGCAGACCTTGTCAAAGAGAGAGAACAAGCGGCCGCCGAATTCGGGAAGATAGGTGATCTTCAGGTACTCATTTTCGATGAAGATCGCCTGATAATCCCGCGGTGTCGGACTGTCCTGCCGGAAGGGATGTAGGTAAGCCGTGAAGGGATACAGGCCGGTCACCGTGGAGTTGCCGAACAAGGCCGGCACGGTCTCTCTGGTGCTGTGTTCGTAAGTCGGTAGGGTAAGGGTGCCTTCGGAAACCCGAATCGATTCCGCGGGCGCGGCATGACAGGCCAGCGCTGCCAGAACGAGCACCGCCAGCTGGTTCGATAACTTCATTGCGGTTCTCTTGGGGGAAAGTATTGCTTCATTTCACCTCCAGACTGCGAGGCAAGGAGACGGCCATGCAGTTGTTGGATTCGTAGTAATCGGGATTGTGCAACGGAGCATAGGCGCATGCATCTGTGAATGGCCGGTCCCGCCTATAGATCCAGAATCCCTTGGCATCCAGCAGTGCGATTACGTCGCTGGCGTCTCCGCTCAGATCCGCGCCACGGGTCGTGAGATCGGGGTTGTTGTCGTCAGCGGACA
Source organism: Bryobacteraceae bacterium (assembly GCA_050012115.1). Lineage (GTDB taxonomy): Bacteria > Acidobacteriota > Terriglobia > Bryobacterales > Bryobacteraceae > CAIVVT01. Next base: position 6,935 of record JBEKHU010000113.1, read on the forward strand.
GAACGACACGGAGTAAGTGGCCGTCGATCATCCCGCATTCTTTCACATTGCCGGAGGGCAGATTGCACTCCTGGCCGTTCCCGGCTGATCAAACGTGCTGGACAACTACTCTACCGCTGCGGCTATGACACGGTCCCGGAGACATCACGCGACGACCTGCCGAAGATTCTCCCACACCGCTGCGACCGGCTGTACCCCTGTCGTCGCCTTGCAACAGCGTCGTCAAGGCTTGCGGCCCTAGACTGGGAAACGGCGCTGGATGGGAATCTTCTCGGTTCGGAACGATAAGTGGTGTTTCCGGACACTCGGCTGATCGCCATGTCCGTAGCATCCAAACGCAGCCGCGCTCGACTGACGAATTGACCACTACCCGCAGCCAGGTAGAACAAATCGTCCTCCGGTGTCTCCGCGAAGCATTTTCAAGAAGCGCACAAAAAGCGAAGTTCTGAAGTAAGATTATAGGCAGAGGCTCGGTTCGACAGGCCAGCGCAAAGCGCACCCTCCGGAAGGATCCCCAAACGAGAGACGGGACTCTCGCTAAACTCCCTCCCTTCTTTCCGTAGCCGGAGTGTGCCCCGATGAAAGGTGAACGGCTGATTCCTTACTACGCGTCTGATGGCACGTCGCTCGGTTTCCGCACTCACGATGCGGCCAAGCGTTTGCTCGAAGGCGGCCATGTAAAGCCATCGTGGGGCAGGAAAGGACATCTTCGAGCCATCTGGCTGCTGAGCCCCAATGGCGGCAACCCCATCCAGACGCGGGC
>JBEKHU010000114.1:0-7690 GCA_050012115.1 Bryobacteraceae bacterium
TGTCGCTGTTGCTGTCCCAGAAGCGGTACTTGAAGGTACTCAATGGGACGAAGATCGTGCTGTTGAGATCGGTGGAACGGCCGCCCTGGGCGCCCTCGCTGAGCTGCTCGCCGAGCACGCCCACGACCTGCATCCAGCAGTCGTTGACCTTGACGAAATGCCCGAGGGCACTGCTGTAGCCCAGCAGGTTGACCTTGGCCAGGGCGCCGAGCACGCACACCGGGGCGCTCGAGTCGTCGTCGGCCTGGCTGAGGAATCGTCCCTCGTCGACGCGCAGGTTGTGGATCTTCTCGTATGAGGCCCGCACGCCGAACAGCTCCGGAATGGGGCCGGCGGGCTTGGGCAGAACGCGCGCCGGGTGGAGCGAGCGGCGCGGCGAGAGGACTTCAAGCCCATCGATGTTCGATTCGAGGACGCGCACGTCGCGTTCGGTCAGACCAGGGGAAATCCTGCGCCGCTGCTGGCGTTCCTCGGGGCTGTTCATGGGGACGGATTCCACGAGGATGTTACGCACACCGAGGCGTTCGATGAACTGCAGTGACTGTTCACGCGCGCCGGCGCCGATGGCCAGCATGCCGATGACGGAACCGACGCCGAAGACGATGCCGAGGGCGGTGAGGAAGGTCCGGGTCTTCTGTGCGCGCAGGTTGCCGAAGGCTTCGGCCAGGTCGCTGAAGAGGCCGCGCGTGACACGGCCGGAGGAGGAAGGGGGCACAGGGTGGATCGGGGAGCTCACTTGGCCACTGCCTTGGCGGCGTTGGCGGCGCCGCCCTTCTTCGATCCGGACTCTTGCTGGTCGGGGCTGGCCAGCGAAACCTCTTCGCCCTCCTTGAGACCGGTCACTACGACTTTGCTCTCGCTGCGGCGCACCAGTTGGACATCCTTCTCTGTGAAACTTCTGCCGCTGCGCAGGTGGACAAACGTGCGGCCGTCGCTTTCAAACAGCGCCTGGGCCGGCAGCCACAGGGCGTCCTTGAGCGTTTCTGTGGTGATGAGAATCCGCGCGCTCATGCCGGGGCGGAGTTCCGGGACGGGGTTTTCCAGCGAGAGACGGCATTCGAAGTGCCGCTCCCAGAAATTGCCGGTAGTGCCGCCGAGGTCCTTGACGTGCGCATGGAAGGTCCGGTTGGGCAAGGCGATGACGTGGACTTCGGCCGGCTGCCCGATGGAGAGGTGACCGCGATCGTTTTCGGCGACCTCCGCACCGACCTCCCAATGACTCATATCGGGGATCTGCGCGACGGCCATGCCCGGGCGGGTCTGATCGCCGACCTGATACAGCGGCAACGTCATCCCGCTGTAATAGAAGTTGGTGTTCATGTTCTTCTCGACGTTGACGTAGCCTCCGGCCGCGGCCTTGATGGTCATCATGTCGATGTTGCGACGGGCCATGTCGACCTGAACTTTGGCCTTCTCTCGGGCGGCCTGCTGGATGTTGATGCTGGCCTTGGCGGCGGCTTTGCGCTCGGGATAATCGTGCTCCAGCTTGGCCAGGCGCTCTCGACCGCCCTGGACCGCCAGTTCGTTCTGGCGGGCCGCGATGGCGGCCAGCAAGGGATTGCGGCGGGCCTCCAATTCGGCATCCGTCAGATTGCCGCGGGCGGTGATCAGCTCGTTGTTGAGCTCCTCCTCCTTCGCGGCGGCTTCGGCTTCGGCCTGCATCACCTGCTGCTCGGCCTCCTCCATGTCAGCCTCGGCCTCGCGCAACTTATAGGTCTCTTCGGTGGTGTCGAAGCGCGCGACGACGTCGCCTTCATGGACCAGCTCGCCTGACTTGCCGAGTTCCGTGATGGTCAAGGAATTACTGCCCGTCATCGGCGCGACCACCATCTTGGAATTGCCGCCCTGCAGAGTACCGTTGGCATACACGCTGAAGGTGACATCGCCCCGCCGCACCCGCGTGGTGGGCGTGACAGCAGTGGAAACGGGAGAGAGGAGCCGGTAGAAACGGGGCGCCAGGAAGGCCGCGGCGCCGAGCACGAGCAGGGCGGCGGCCAGGGGCACAGCTTTCCAGACTCGTTTCATCTGGCTTTCACCTCAAAGCCCTTGCCCTCGCTCTTCTTGTTCTGCTCGGCGGTGAGGGCATCCACCAGCGCGACCTGCGTGCCGGCCTCGACCCCGCGGATGGCGACCTCGTCGGGGTTGCGGGCCAGGACCTCGACCCGCACGCGCCGCAATCCCTCCTTGCCGGGAACCAGGACGACGGGCCTGCCGTCGTGAGCGAAGACCGCTTTGGCCGGGACGCTGATCGCATCGGGCAGGCGGTCCACAACGACGTCCATACGTCCGTTCATGCCCGGCCGCAGCCGATCGTCGGGCGCCCCGAGCGAGGCCAGAACGCGAAACGTTCGGGAGGGGGGCCATTCGAAGGTCGCTTCGGCCAGCGGGGAGATGGACTCAAGCTTGCCCATGAAGGTCTTCTCGGGGAAGGGGTCCAGAAGGACGCGAACCGACTGGTCCACGAGCATCCGGCCCCGGTCGATCTCTTCGGCTTTCCCCTTCAAACGCAAGCTGGCCAGGTCGGGAATCTCGGCAATGCCGCTGCCCGGCCAAACATTGTCGCCGATTTTGAAGGGCTTGGCATTCATCCAACCCTGCGAGTGATTCATCATCAGGTTGACGATGCCCGCGGCGGGGGTCTTAAGCTCCATTTTGGCGAGGCGGCTGCGCGTCAACTCGGCTTCGGCGCGGGCCTTATTGCGCTGGCTTTCCAAAGAAGCGATGTTGGAGCGGCTGGAGGCGAGGTTCAGCTCCACGGTTGCCAATTGCACCCGCACCTTCTCTTCGGCCAGACCCAGATCGATGCGGTTCTCTTCGCCCTGAATGGCGCTGAGGATCTCCTTCTTCGAGGCTTCCAACCGGGCCTTTTCCGCGGCCTGTTTCAGCGAGGCGAGCTCGAGCTTGTCCTGCTCGGTCTTGATGCGCCCCTCGGCAATGGCCTGATCGAGCGCGGCCTGGGCCTGCTTCAGAGCGGCCTCCTGTTCCTTCAACTGGCGCTCCGCGGTGCTGGCATCGAAGCGCACGATCAGATCGCCGCTCTTCACGCTCGAGCCCTGAACCGCCAACCAGACGATCTGCAGGTTAGGGACATTGAGCGGTGCGTTGATCTGCACAGAACGGTCGGCGACGAGCTCGCCGCGGCAGGTGATGATCACCAGAAACTCGCCCTTGCGCGCCGTCGCGGTCGGAACGGCCGTAGTCGGCGTGGCACTGCCGGACCGCAGGAAGACAACCGCCAGCACGCCCGCCAGGACAAGGACAAGACCGCCCGCGAGCCAGCCGCCGATACGGCGGCGCCCAGATCTGGGGAGGGGAACCGCTGTGGCGCTCATGGCTCCCCCCTGGCTTTTCCCGCTCCGGCCGGCGCCCCTTCCGCCAACCCCGGGGCGGTCTCAATTTCCAGGGCGGCGGAGAGGTCGGGCAGGAGTCTGGGGTCCTGTTGCTGGATGCGGAAGATCGCGGTGAATGCGCGGACGGGTGAGTCGATACCGCTGGTGGCCACGGGACTGGCCGATTCCAGATCCGCGTCGAAAACCGCCCCCGGGTAGGCGTCAAGGTAAAGGCGCGCGTGCGATGCTTTGCTCAACCAGGCGACATCGGACTCGTTGACGGTGGCTTCCACCACCATGCGCTGGGGATTGAAGATCTTTATGAGCGGCATGCCCGGATACAGATCGTCGCCTTCGCGCGCCGGGCCCATCGATCCGCTACGCCAGGTATTCTCGAGAGCCACCATGCCATCCTGGGGAGCCCGGATGCGGAGTTTGTCGAGGTTCGACCGGGTGCGTTCCAAAGCGACGCGCTGGCGCTCCATCTTCAGCTCCTGGATTCGCACGATAGCCGTCTCGGCACGTTTGTGGAGCTCGTCCGATTTGTTGAGGCTGGACAAACGCAGCTTGGCGTTCTCCGCGCGGGCCTCGTTCTTCAGTCGATCGATTTCGCTCAGAATCGGGCCCTTTCGGAGTTGCAGTTGAGCCTTTTCCAGATCCGCTTCCGCGGAGCGGATCTGCGAGACGCGCCCGGCGTCATCGCTGGAAGCCTGCGCCTTCTTCTGATCCAGTTGGTGGGTGAGGTCGTCCAGCTTTGCCTTCGCGTCGCGTTCAGCGTCCACGAGGGACGTAGGGTCGAACTCGGCCAGCACGTCATCCTTCGAGACCTTGGTGCCATTGGCGATGATGCGCGTCACAGTCAGGCGAATCCCGCTGCCGGAGAGCTGGGGCACACGGACCGATTGGGACTCCAGCGCAAGGATCAGGCCGGTCGCACGGATTGTGCGCGCTCTCTGTGTCTGAGGAGCTTGCGGAAGATGGACCGTCGAGGCATTGGCACTGGTTGCCGGCTCAGCCTGCAAGGCGGGGCGCTGAGATGGCCCCGAACAGCCCGAAAACCAGACTACAGCAGCCAGGACTGCCATCGCGGTCATGAAAGCGCCGGAGTAGGGCACTACGAGCGGTTTGGCCGGGGGCGGAAGGAACCGATTCCTTATGATGACCGAACTCATTCATCGGCTTCCTGAGCCGGGAATCCCTATCGTATCGAGTAGACGCTGCGTGCGGGGGTTTTGTTGGGAAGAACTGCGACTTTTTGGGATGTGGTTGTCTGGTTTTAATGCTAGTGGTCGCATCGATCAGTTCGGAAGAGCGGGCCGGAGGAACTCACAACGCAGCGAAGAGGACCAGACTCGTCAGGAGCGGGGCATCCAGTCGCGCACTGGGAGGGGACTGGGAGCAGGTGGCTGTGGTGGTCCAATCTTGGGCAGGCACTGTTTGGGCGTCGATTGTTCGTGAGTTGACATAATATAGATTATCAGAAGCGAATACTGACGGGCAAGCCCGGCCGATTCCCCGGGCTTTCCCGCAGGCCCTATCCCTGGCTCCTCCTAGTTGCCGCCGCTATTGTTGATATAGCAGGCGTCTTTCTTCGTGTTGCATTGGCACTGCATGAACTTGCCCCCTTGGCTGCAATCGTTCTGCAGCGTGTAGCAGTTCTTTGTGTGGTCACACGAAAAGACGAGCGGCCCTACTTGAGCGCCGGCGGCGGCTTGCGCCGAGGCGACCATCATATAGCACGATACCGCCAGCAGGGCGGTTCCAAGAAACAACTTCACGCTTCTCATCGAGATTCTCCTCATTGGACAGATTTGGACAGGCGGTCCCGGTGGAGTGGGTTCTCCGGAGCCAAGTACACACGGGTATCCCTAGAGGGAGGCGATGGTCAGAAAGGACTCCAAACGCTCCATCGCTGTCTTGTCGAGAAGCCCGGATACCTGGAAGAGTAGTTGTCCCTTGCGATCAATAATCTCAGTGATCGGCGTGCGATCGAGCCTGTACATCAGAATACTTTCGGAGCTAACCGAATTCAGTACATCCGCGCAAGGAATCTGCACCTTGGCGCAATACTGAGTGGACACCGGGTCGGGCGTGACGTTGACGTAGTAGACGTGAATCCCTTTGGCTGCGGCCTCGGCCGCTAAGGCCTTCCAATTAGGCCAGTTCTCCTGGCAAAAGGGGCACGCAGGGTAGAACCCCAGCAACAGGGCCGGCGTATGGGAGCCCGCGAAATCATAGGCTACCGGGACTCCCAGCGCGTTTGTCCCCTTCAGCGGCGGGAACGGTCTATGGAGAGCCTGCACTTCACGTTGAGCATCGCGCAGCCTATTGTATAGCCGGATGTTGCTAACCGCTTGAAAAACCACGGTCAGGGCGAGGGTGGTGAATAGCGCGATCAGATACAGGCGTTTCATCGGAGCCTTTCTTAGCAGGGCGATACCTTCTTGTAGGTGCTAGAGCCGGCTGAAAATCTCTCCCACCGCCGTCCGCACTAACGCGGGAACCTGCGCCACGTCGTCCACCTGGACGACTCTGCAGCCCGCTTCCCGGGCACTTCGCATCCCCGCGGCCGAGTCCTCGAACACGACCGTATCGCAGGCGGCAACCCTAAGGCGTTGTACCGCAAGGAGATAGGGCTCTGGGTGGGGCTTGTAATGGCGCACGTCGTTGCCGTAAACAGCGACATTCATGAGATCCAAGAGCCCTGATTTCAGCAGGATCGGCTCAACCTCTGATTTATTACTTGATGTTACGACACCTAATCGTAACATCGCGAGTGACTTAAATAGTTCAATCAGTTTGCAGTCGATCAGCGTCCGACCATCTGCAAAATCACGAAATAGCTGTCTCTTTTCTGGGTAATGCGCTCTTATCGCATCCGGAGTAACAGGCTTCGTCGCTAAGGTGCATAGCTGATTCAACATCTCCGTATCAGTTATGCCTATGCACGTCTGCTCAAACGTCTCCCAATCCAGGTCGATACCGAAAGGCCTCAGAACCTCGCGCCAGGCGCGCCAGTGCAGCGGTTCCGTGTCGGCGAGCACCTCGTCGAAATCGAACAGCAGCGCCCTGATTGGAGTCGCGGACGGGACCATCTAGCTGCTGAACCTCAGACTGCGAATCAGGGCCTGGAACACATCCTCGAGGTGTGTGAATTGTGCCGATGGCGCCACCAGGATCAGGACGACCATGGTTGAACCACGATCCACGGTCAGAACCATGTCGATTTCGCGGCGCCCCCCTGCATAGGGGGAATCCGAACTCAGCCGGGTTGAAAGGGCCGGTGAAGCGCCCACCGTAAGTTCAGCCGGTTCGGACTCGGTCTTGACGTTCCGGCCCGACTGCGCCAGGCTCTGCAGGTAGCTCTTCGTGTCGGCCGGCAACTCCACTCTGCCGTCGTGCGCGGGCACGGAATTCACGATCACTCCGAAACCGGCCGCGTTGCCCACCGTCCCGTTTTCCCCGGTGACCAATAGCGACCCATCGCCGTTCACCACCACGTGCCACTCTTCGGGATACGTGAAGGCGACTTCCCCGCCCTGCAGACGGCCCTTGTACTCTCGCACACCCCCGCTCAGGCGTATGGCGGGCGCGTCCACTTGCCCCGCGGCCGGGGCCTGCCCCTGGGGCTCCTGGTTTTGAACGCGCTGGATGCCGCTTTTTGCGCCGGCGCTGAGCTGCTCGACGACCTGCTGGATGTGGGCCAGGTCGCCTTCCTCCGCGTTGTACGGCCCGCGCGGCATGTACGGGAGCTGCTCGTCGATCGCCTCGATGCGATTGCCCGGGCTCGGGTGGTCGGAAAGGAATTTCGAGACCAGCCAGTTCTGGTTGCCTCGCTGGGCTTCCAGTTTCTCAAAGAACCGGGCCAATTCCAGCGGGTTGTAGCCGGCTTTCGCCATCGTGTACGCGCCCAACAGGTCGGCCTCGCTTTCCATGCTGCGTGAAAAACCGATCAGTACCGAATTCGCGCCCAGCCCGATGCCGATCTGAGACAGCACGCCGGCCAATCCCCCGTTGCGCCCGACCGCGCTCCCAATCAGCATCGCCGGCAGTTGCAGCGCCGCCGCCCGGCTCGCCTGGTGCGTTCCGTGGCGCAGCACGACATGCGACAGCTCGTGCGCCAGCACGCCCGCCAGTTGGGCCTCGTTCTCCGCCGCCTTGAGCAGCCCGGTGTGGATGTAGGTCGGCCCTCCGGGCAGCGCGAAGGCATTGATGCTCTCGTCCTGGACCACTTTGAAGTAGTAGGGGTATTCCTCCAGCCCGCCCTGCCGCACCAGGCGCATGCCCACCCGCGTGACGTAGTCGTTCAGCTCCTTGTTGGGGACGACGTACATCTGCCGTTCCACCTGTTGGGCGTACTC
>JBEKHU010000115.1:0-7689 GCA_050012115.1 Bryobacteraceae bacterium
CCACCGCTTACCTCGCGCTGCGGATCCTGCAGCCGGACTTCGAGCCGGTCGTGGTCGAGTTCGATCACGTCCTCGACTCGGTCCGCGAGAAGGGCGCCGACGCCGCTTTGGTCATCCACGAGGCCCAGTTGACATACTCCAAAAGCGGCTTCCACCTCGTCGCCGACCTCGGCAAATGGTTCCGCAAGGAGTACGATCTGCCTCTCCCACTGGGAGCCAACGCCCTGCGCCGCGACCTCCCGCCTGAAGTCAAGAGCGAGTGTTGCCGGCTGATGCGCGAGAGCATCACCTACGCGCTCGAGAATCATGAAGAGGCGCTGAACTACGCTTTGCAGTTTGCGCGGGACCTCGAGCATCCGCTGGCCGAGAAGTTCGTCGGCATGTACGTCAACCATTACACCGTGGACGCCGGCGAAATCATTCCCCGCGCCGCCCAGAAACTGCTCGACCTGGGCTTCGAGGCGGGGGTGATTCCCCGCCGCGTCGAAGTCGAATTCGTGCGCTGAAAAGGCTGGCTCGCTCCCCCGCCTTCCCTACAATGGGAGATACGTTATGAGGCTCCTGACCATCCTCCTTGCTGTCTCGCTGAGCGCCTTCGCGCACTCGGATTCCGAGGTCAAACTCAAGTTCAAAGCCATCAAGGACACCGCCCGGCAGGGTTCCACCGGCATCCCCGCCATCGCCGGCTACCTCCAGGACCAGAGCGCGGAGGTGCGCCGAGAGGCCGTCAAAGCGATCGTCGGGATCGGCGGCCTCGCCAGCCTCGACCCGCTGGTCGTGGCCTGCCGCGACAACGACTCCGAGGTCCAGCAGCGCGCCACCGACGGGCTGATCAACTTCTACCTCCCTGGCTACGTCGGCAAGGGCTGGACCGAATCGGTCAAGCACGTCGGCTCGGCGATCAGCAGCGTCTTCAGCCAGCCCAACGACCGGGCGATCGATCCCGACACGCCAGTGCGGCCCGAGATCGTCGAGGCGCTCAGCCGGCTCATCCGCAACGCTTCCTCTTTCGAAGCGCGCGCCAATGCAGCCCGTGCGGCGGGCATTTTGCGCGCCCGGGCCGCCGTGCCGGCGCTCTCGGAGGCCTTAAAGTCCAAAGACGATGTACTGATGTTCGAATCGCTGGTCGCCATGCAGAAGATCCGTGACACCTCCGCCGGCCCGTCCGCGATCTTCCTGGTTCGCGATCTCAACGAGAAACTGCAACTGGCGGCCATTGAAACCGTCGGCGTCCTGCGTACTACTGAGGCGGTGCCGGACCTCAAGCGGGTGCTCGAGACCGGCGGCAAGAAAGCGCGCCCCGCGGCCCTGGCCGCGCTGGGTCAGATCGCGGATCCGTCCACGCGGCCGATCTTTGCCCAGTTCCTCAACGACAAGGACGATCGCATGCGCGCTTCGGCCGCCGAGGGCCTGGCCCGGGTCGGCCTGCCGGAGGACCGGCCGCCACTCGAGAAGCTCTTCCAGGCCGAGAAGAAGACCTCTCTCCGGATCTCCATGGCTTTCGCGCTGGTCGGGTTGGGCGACATCGACATGGCCACCGACGGGCCACTGCGTTATCTTGCTTCGAACCTCTCGACCCGCTCCTGGAGAGGTGTAGCAGAGCCCTTCCTGGCCGAACAGGCGCGCAAGCCGCAGGTGCGCCAGGCGATCCATCAGATGCTGAAGGATCTGGGAGACAAGGACGAACTGATGGGTCTCGCCCGGGCGCTCGCCGTCTCGGGAGGCAAAGACTCCATTCCGCCGCTGGAGGAACTCTCGCGCCACCCCGATCCCGAGGTCAGCAAAGAGGCCCTGCGGGCCCTCCGCCTGGTCAACTCGCGATCCTGAACGGGCCGGTCTGCGGCTCGCCGTCTGTCGAGCGGCCGCCGGGCTGCCAGTTTCCCTCCTCTGCCCAAATGAGAACCCTGCCCAAACGCAACGACGCCGCAGCTCAAAGCCGCGGCGTCACTGGCACTCGTCTGACGCGGGACCGGTCGGAGCCGGCTGCTACTGGGCGCTGCTGCTCAACAGGTACTGCATGAGCGCGCTCGCTTTGGGGCTGCCCAGGCCGGTCACGAAGTCCCAGCGCGGCCCCGAGATCAACGGCCTACCGCCCGACTTGATGTCGTTGAAGTACAGCGTGTAGTTGTAGCTGGCGGCGGCGTAAAGATCCGCCAGAGCCTTACTCAGCGGCTGGCTCGCCGACTTGCCCAAGGTGGAAGCGCGATACCCGTTCACGTCGGCGATGATCCCCGCCATCATCGGGCAGGCCAGGCTCGTGCCGCCGTAAATCCACCATCCACCCTGCCGGGAAATGTAGACCAGCGCGCCGCTGGCCGGGTCGGAGTCCAGTGACACGTCGGGAATGCCCCGCATCTTGCAGTTGGTAGTGGAAAGCCATGGAGCCTGGAATGCGGGCTGGGCCGTGTAGGCGCTGCATCCGCCGCCCGATCCGCCATATTGGTCGGTCCACCCGGTCTCGGTCACCGGCAGGATCACATACCCTTGAGCGTTGGTGGCGAAACTGGTCCCGCCGACCGCAATCACATTGGCCGAGGACGCCGGATATCCCACCACGGAGTCGCTGTCGCCGGTGGCGGCCAGGAAGGTCACTTTGGCCTGGTTGAACACCGAGGAATCATAATAACTCTGCCCTTGAAACTCCGGGCCGCTCCAGCTCATCGAAACGACGGCAGCGTGTTGCTTGGCATAGTTAACCGCGGCAAACAGATCCGAGTCGGAAGCCGAATTGGCCTCCACCAGCAGGATCTTGGAGTACGGCGCCATGGCGTGCGCCCACTGGACGTCCAGGTTGATCTCCGATTCCCACCCCGCGTTGCGCTTCGGATAGGTCTTGGTGCCATTCTGATTCACCTTGGTGAAGCAGCCGTTGGCTGTCGTGCAGGCCGGCAGAGTGTAGGTCGAGCTGAAAACGCCCAGGTCGGCTTCGATGTTCGGCGAGTCGTAGGCGTCCACAATGGCGATCGTGCTCGCATAATAGAGCAGCGAAACCCCATAGGCGGTCCGCATCTGGCTCGGGGTCACGTACGGCTTCCCCGTCGTAGTGGTGGCCAGGGGCGAGATCATGTAGCGGCCCCGCGTCCACAGCGGCGGGCGCGCCTGCCAGACTCCGAAGCCTCCGTCGGTAGATTCCTTCGGGAAAACCCGCCTCCAGGACATTTGCACCGGCTGCGCCAGCAGCACGGAAGCGCCCAGAATCAGCCAAATTACACGGGAAAACTTCACGGAACCTTCCTCCTTATACCGCTCCATTCAAGGAGCTTGCTTGCCGCCCTCGCTTACGCACACCGAACTTCTCCGTGCGAGCGCGCGCCAAGCCAGCCAGACTACATGTACTACCTACCATTCTAATCCCCCCGTCAATCGCGGCCGGCTCGGGTTGCGCGCCGCGCCTCCAAAGGGTTCCGGCCTTGCGCGCCCGTCACGGTTTCCGATGCGCTACTCCGGTCGGCCCAGGGGGATCCAGCCCCAGCGCCTTGTCCGGCGCCGCCTGTTCCGCCGCGGATAGTTTCTGATGCAATTCGCGTTCGCGGGGCGCATCCTCCGTGCGACCCAGTCGCTCATAAACCTGCGCCAGGTGCAGGTGCGCCGCGGACGCCTGCGGATTCAGCGCGATACTCTTCTCCAATTCTTCCGCCGCGGCCTTGTACTGGCGCTTGCTCTCCAGGACGCAACCCATCAGGTAGCGTGCCTCGGCCCCGTCCGCTTTCAGCGCGATCGATTTCTTGAGCAGCGCTAGAGCCTTCTCGGCCTCCGGCGCCTCCGCCGCCCCGGACTGTGCCAGCAGCACCTTGGCGTGCAGCAGGTATCCGAGGGCATTTTTCGGATTGCCGTCATTGAACTCAACGAACCGCTGCTTCACCTCCGGCAGCCGGTCGCCGGCGTGCTCCAGAATGTTTCCCAGCAGGACGTGCGCCTGCGGAGCGTCCGGCGCCAGCGCGATGGCCTTCAGAAACTGGTCAACCGCTTCGGCATACTGTCGCTGGCCGTAGTAGCAAACGCCCAGTGCCAGTTCGATCGGCAGGCTGTTCCCGAAGATCTGTCGGGCGTTCAACAGCACCTCTACGGCGCGCGGATAATCGCGCCGCAACATGAACATCTGGGCCAGCCGGAAATGCGCCTCCTCGTCGTAGCGCCCCGGCCTCAGAGCCGCGGTCAACTGCGCCGCCGCGTTGTCCCAGTCCTGCACTGCGGTGTAAGCCTGGCCGAGAATCGTGCGCAGCTCCGGGCTCGGATCGTTGGCCAGACCGTGCCTGCCGGCCAGGATCGCCTGCTCTGGGAGCCCCGCCTCCAGGTATAGCGCGGCCACCCTGCGCCACGCCGTCCCGTCCTCCGGCGTCTTTTCGGCGTAACGCGCCTCCAGCGCCGCCGCCTTCTTCAGGTCCGGTTGAAGCTCGACGAACAGGTTGGCCAGTTCGTGCAGCACGCCGGGGTCGTCGGCGCCCAGCGTCTCGGCTTTGTTGGCCGCGGCCAGCGCCTGCTCCGCCTTCTTGCGTTTGGCGTAGACCTGCGCCAGCAGCACCCACGTCCGCGCGTTGTTCGGCTCCCGCCGGGCCAACTGCTCCAGTCGCACCTGCGTTTTGGCCAGTTCACTTCCGTCCAGTGCGGCCACCAAGTCCCGATGCAGATTGGGCGGCTGTAGGGGGGGTAGAAGCAAGATCGGCAACAGGAGCCAGGTCATCGGCCAGTGACTTTACGCTTCAGTCGGGATTGCGATCACACACACCATGATCCCATCTCTGGCGTCGCATTTCGATGCCCTAGCGCGGGGCTGTCAGATCAATGTCGAGGGCTGCGCAGAACTCCCCCTGGCTGCCTCTGCGCCCGATTCTCGACCGGCGCCTGACCCCGAACCGGAGTCCCGCAACCACGGCCTCGGACGGGCAGGCCAGGGATGTGGGTGGCCGCATCCACCGCCGGCCGCGGCATTTCGCCTTCATTCGTAGCTGGACCAGATGACCGGAGGGAAGCAGTTCGCCTCCGATGACAGGCATCTCTTGTTCGGGGAGTGATTCGCAAACGAATCCTCCTGCCGCGGAACCTGATCGCACACCTTCAATACGCTCGATTCGGAAACTGGTCCGTCGTGGACACGATCTCAGGGCGCCAGCCAGGTAATGTCCGGAAGGAGATTGGGCAGGGATAGTCCGCCAATCCACGGATGTTCATGGACCAGGCGAACCCTGTATGTTACGAGAGTGGCTGATGGTCGGAGCGGGTGGGCCGCCGCGGTCTGGCGCGCTCCTGACAGCGAAGCAGCCGACTGCTTTACTGATCCACAGTGCCGCACGGAGTGCGCGGTACGACTTTGCGCGAGAAAAGGTCCTGCATGCGAATAGCTGATTTCGCGACGGTTCATGCGTTGTTAGCCGCACTGAGCGTCGCGGCCCTGGCCCAACCCGGGCCCGTGTTCCGAAGGCGCGTACTGATGCTGGGCGAGGAGAAGGGCTACCGCCACGAGGCTGTGTCCCACGCCATGGCGACAATTGAGCGGCTGGGCCGCGAGAGCGGGTTGTGGGACACGACCATCCGCACCGATACCGAAGTGCTCACGAAAAAGAAGCTGGAATACAATGCCAAGAACCTGAACGATTTCGACGCGGTCGTGTTCTACACTGGCGGGACGCTCGAAATGACGCCCGAGCAAAAGGCCGATTTTCTATCGTTCATTCACGACGATGGCAAGGGGTTTGTCGGCATCCACAGCGCCACCATCACCTTTACCGATTGGCCGGAGTACGGCGAGATGATCGGCGGTTACTTCGACGAACACCCCTGGGGCACGTTCGACGCGCCGGTGATTGTCGAGGACGCGGCGTTCCCAGGCATGGCGCAGTGGCCCGCGGCGTTCGCGCTCCGCGACGAGGTTTATCAAATGCGCCTCTACTCGCGCGAGAAGCTGCGCGTGCTGATGCGGCTGGACCCAACCAAGCTCGACCTGACCAGGAACACCGTCCATCGGACCGACGACTTCGCCGTGGCGTGGGCCAAGAGCTACGGCAAGGGCCGCGTATTCTATTCCACGCTCGGCCACCCGCCTGAGAACTGGGACCGGCCCGACATGCAGAAGATGTACTTTGAGGCCATACGCTGGGCGCTGCGCCTGGTCGACGCCGATATCACGCCGCGGCCGCTGCCGGCCCGATAAAAAAGGAGAAACTGATGCGGCTCAGCAGGCGGCGGTTCACGCGGGCGTTGGGTCTCGGACTCGCCGGGGCGGGCCTGGCGGCTGGCGCGAGAACACGCTTGCGGATCGGCATCGGCACGTACAGCTATCACGGCCGGTCGATGGAGGCGATGGTCGCGGAGCTGACCCGCCTGGGGATAAACGAGATCGAAATGTCGCGCGGCGAGTTCATGCTGTTGTCGCATCCCGGTGACGCAATCTTCCAAGCGGCGCGAACGTTGCTCGACGGCTCCGGCATCCGCTGCGTGTCATACTATGCCGCGACGATCCACAATGACGCCGAAATCGAGCTGGCCATTCGCTTCGCCGGAATGCTCGGTGCGGGCAACATCACCGGCGACGCGACGACTCCAGTGTTGAAGCGCATCGATGAACGCTGCACCGCCGCGAACCTGACCTTCGGTCTGCACAACCATTACTTCCCGCAGAAGTTCGCTTACGAGAGTCCGGAAGACTTACTGAAGGTGCTCAAGGGTCTGTCGAGGACTGTTGGCGCGACGCTCGATCTGGGTCACATCGCCTCTTGCGGCTATGACACTGTCGACGCCGTGCGCAAGTTGGGGCCGTACTTGAAACTGGTCCACTTGAAAGACGTCCAGGCCGTGCACGGGGAGGACAATGTAATCATCGGCCGGGGCATTGCGAGAATACCGTCCGTGATGCGCGAGTTGCGAAGGCGGCGCTTCGGCGGCCTGGTGGCGATTGAGTACGAAAAGGAAGGCCCGGTCGTTGAAGACATGCGGCTCGCGGTGGTCTACGCCCGCGAGCTGGCATGACCGGGACAGCGCGCGAAGACGGGAAAGAGGAAAGACCAACACATGCTGCGATTGCTCGCCCTGTTGAACCTGGCGCTGCTCGCGCCGGCTGCCTCTGACCATCCGATCCTGCCGCTGGGTTCCACAGCACCCGGCTTCACGCTGCCGGGCGTCGACGGTAAGATGCGCTCGCTGGCGGACTACTCGTCGAGCCCGGTGCTGGTGGTCGTGTTCACATGCAACCACTGTCCGATCGCGCAGATGTACGAGCAGCGGATCGCCCAGCTCGCCGCGGATTACGGCCCTCGCGGCGTGGCCGTTGTCGCCATCCAACCCAACGCACCTGAGGCGATTCGCGTCGACGAACTGGATTGCTCGGATATCAGCGACACCCTGGCGGAGATGAAGATCCGGGCGCGCTACAAACATCTCGACTACCCTTATCTTTACGACGGCGAAACACAGCAAACCGCGCGCGCGTACGGGCCGCAGGCCACGCCGCATGTCTTCGTCTTCGACCGGCAGCGCCGCCTGCGCTACGAAGGGCGCATCGACAACAGCTATCGCACCGCGCTCGTGAAGAGCCACGATGCGCGCGACGCCATCGATGCGCTGCTCGCCGGCCGCGACGTTGCCGTTCCGCACACTGGGGTTTTCGGCTGTTCCACGAAATGGAAAGAGAAAGAGGCCAGCCGCCTGAAGGCGCTGCGCAAGATCGAAAGCCAGCCGGTGAAGGTGGATCTCATC
>JBEKHU010000116.1:0-7621 GCA_050012115.1 Bryobacteraceae bacterium
TTGGTACGACGGCAATACCACGGTCACGCTCCCCGATGGGCGCAAAATCACACCGGGCGCCTACACCTACTTGAAGTGGAATCCGGATCTGTTTAGCCAGCCGATGGTGCAGTTCCCGAATGGCACCTATGGGGTAGACCAATACACGTGGGGCTCCACCGCCGAGTATGAAGGTTGGCTGCGGACTCCTGGATTTTACAACGTGAACCTGACCGTCAACCGCATGTTCAAGATCACGGAACGGTTTCACCTCGAGCTCCTGGCTGAAGCTACCAACCTCCTGAATGCGACCAACATTCAACCCAGCGCGATCAACAACGGGGTGAGCCCTTCGGTGTTGGCGGATCCATCCACCAACACCAAGGTGGGTCAGAACACTAACGTCAACTTCGGCACCCTTGGGATGTCCTTGTTTGAACCGCGGCAGGTCACACTGTCGATGCGTCTGCGATTCTGAGACCACGACTCACGCACGAGCCTTGCCCTCCCCATCGCCCCCAGGCGGTGGGGAGGGCGTTTTCGTTAGCCGTCGGCATCCGATCCCGGCCAACCGGCAACACCGGGATGTGTTCCGCGACTTCCTGAGAGCCCATGCAGCTTAGGCCTCAGCCGGCCTGCGCCCGACGTTTCTCCCGTTGCCCTTGTTGTGGTGCTCTATGATGACGCCTAGGGCTTATGCCGGGCGGCCAGCTCGCGCACCCGCCGCAAGCGCTGTTTGAGGGCGTCTGTCAGCGGCCCAATTTCGCTTGCCCGGACGTAGCACCGTTCTGCGTCGCTGAGCCGGCCCAGCTTGAGATAGGCGTCACCGAGCCGGGCGAGAACGTCGTCCCGCTCGCGGATCTTCAGAGAGGCTTCCAGCAGCTCCGCCACGCGGTCGAATCTCCCATCGGCTTCGTAGCGAGCGGCCTCGTCGCTGAGCTGCCGGAGGCGGGCCAACTCGCCGGCTGAAGCCGCTTCCAGGTCCTTCAATTGCTTCTCGGAAGCCTGCGCCTCCGCATCGCGGCCGAGAGCCCGATAGATCCGGACGAGGATCCAGCCGGAAGCCCGTCGCTCTTCGAATTCGTGAGAATCCTCCCAGGCGGCCCTGGCGGGGGCCAGGGCCTGCTCGAACTGCCCTTTGTAGTACAGTGCACGGGCGCGCCCGAGGAGTGCGGCGGCCAGCCCCGGGGCCTGCTTCAGAACGGCATCGAAATGCACGAGCGCCTGATCGACGTCGCCGTCGTTCAGCGACATCTGGCCGATCCCAAGTTGCGCCAGCGGGCTTTCCGGATCCAGCCTGTAGGCACGGTCGAAATACGGGCGGGCTTTGGTCAACTCGCCGAGGCCGCGGTGAAACTCGCCCAGCCAGTACAGTGCGCGCGCGTCTTGGGGGTCCAGCCGCACGGCCGTCTCCAGCGCCGCCAGCGCATCCGGCAGGTACTGTGCCCTTTCCACGCGGAACATGCCGAAGGCCCGATAGGCCGGCTCGAACTCCGGATCCAGGTCCATCGCTGCCCGCAGCTCACGGATCGCTTCTCCGAAGTTGCCGCCGAGCCCGAGCGCCGACCCCAGAAAGAAACGAACCTCGGCCGAGTCCGGGATGCGCTGGGCGGCTTCTCGCAGGCTGGTGACGGCGGCATTGTAGTCCTCGACCTCAAAGTAGCAGCGACCCAGGCCATAGGTGAGAGCTGGCGCCTCGGGGTGTTTGTTAGCGAGCTTTCTCAAAACCGGAATGGCTTCCGCCCACCGTCCGCCATCCATCAACTGCTGCGCAGTCTTCAGGCCTTCCTGGTCGGGATTGGCTTGCGCGACCAGTAGCGCGAGCCACGCGATCAGGATCACGGCTTCCGCTCCTCAATGGTCACGATCCGGTCTGCCGTCATGTCGTTGAGGACCTGGCGGATGCCGCTGGGCCAGCGAATCTCGATTTCGGCGATCCGCCGCGCCGCCCCAAGTCCGAAGTGCACGCGGCTGTCGCTCGATCCAGCGTAGCCCACGCTCGTTGTGACCTGGTTGTACTGGATCGCGCCGTCGTCGGCTGTAATCTTGATCTGCGCTCCGATTCCCATTCGATTGCTCTTGGTCCCGACCAGCTGGAGCAGCACCCAGTGATTGGTGTTCTGTGAGACATTCCGAAACAGCCTGGCTGGCCCGTTCAACACCGTCACCACCGCGTCGAGGCGCCCGTCGTTATCCAGATCACCGAAGGCCACGCCGCGGTGCGCCGCGGGGATCTGGAAGCTGGGGCCGGCATCGGCGCTGACATCCTCGAACCTTCCGTTACCCAAATTACGGAAGACCGCGCAAGTCTCGTGGTACTGCTTGGCCATTTCTGGTTCAGCCCCGTTGTCGTTGACGTCGGAGCGGGCTACGAATAGATCCTTCCAGCCATCGTTGTCGAAGTCCATGATCCCGTTGCCCCAGCCCGACATGTCCCTGGTGAAGCGCCCGAGCCGGCTGATGGTGGTGCCATCGAAGAACTGCCCGCGTCCGTGATTGAGAAACAGCGGGAACGTCTCGTGCCCCACCGCAGTGTGCCAGATGTCTGGGAGGCCATCGTTATTCACGTCACGGAAGTCCGATCCCATGCCCGATAGCTCGCTTCCGTCATCGGCATAGGCGACGCCCGCATGGACGCCCACCTCCTCGAAGGCCTTCCCATGAAGATTGTGAAACAGGAAGTTCGGCATTGTGTCGTTGGCGACGAAGACGTCCAGGTATCCGTCTCCGTCGTAATCCGCAAACGAGACACCCATACCTTTGCCGAAGTGCTTCGCAATGCCAGTCTCCTCGGAGACGTCCGTGAACGTGCCGTCGCCGTTGTTCCGGTAGAGCGTGTTGTGGAGCGGTCCGTACAAGCGCGGGTCGCAATAAGTCCGGGTGCCTTCAACGCCGCAGTAAGGGTCCTGGTTGAGCTCCCACTTACAGTAATTCACGACGAAAAGATCGAGCAGGCCGTCGTTGTTGTAGTCAAACCACCCTGCCGCCACCGACCACATCTTCTTCCCGTCGAGCAGCGCTCCGGAAAGACCGGCGCGGGCGGTGACGTCGGTGAAGGTGCCGTCGCCATTATTGTGCAGCAACTGATTGGGGCCGACGTTGGCCAGGAAGATGTCGGGTTTCCCGTCGTTGTCGTAGTCACCCACGGCGACCCCCATGCCGTAGCTAACACCGGCCACGCCGGCGCGCGCAGTCACGTCAGTGAAGGTCCCATCGCCGTTGTTATGGAAGAGGCGATTGAAATACCTCGCGCCGTCCTTTCGCAGCGACGGAATCGCGGCGCCGTTCACGAAGTACACATCCAGTTTGCCGTCTCCGTCGTAGTCCAGGACGGCCACGCCCGCCAGCATGGTCTCGATCTGGTGTTTCTGGGGTGTCGCAGAGTTGTTGGCAATGAAATTCAAGCCGGCCTGGGCGGCCGTGTCCTCAAAGCGGATGGTGCTCGGAGCGGTCGTTGCGAGCCGCAGCAGCGCGGGAATGGCAAGTAACGAGACACCAAGGAGTGCGGCAAGGGATTTCATTGCCGTTGCGCGTGCCTGTCCTCCTCAGCATACCAGCGCGTGACAGGCCGCACAATTCGTTGTTGAGATGGCACTTCCTAAGCATGTCGCCCTCATCGCGACAATGGAGGGCCGGTTTGATCCGGTCTCTGTCTGGCGGGACAAGATTCATGTGCGACTCGCAAGCGTGAATGGCTTCGGAAAAAATACAGGTACGATGGCAGACTGGTCCTGCGAGAAACCTCCGACGTGAAGACGATCTACCTGCCCTACAGGTGAGTCGGGGCAGAAAAACGGCGTTATCGGACACTGGGAGCCAGCGGTCCAGCACTGCGGCGCACTTGTCCGGAAACCCCACTTTCCGGGCACGATCCGAGTGCCCAACCCCACGGTCGATGCCTCTGCGCCTCATCTTTATCGCGACAGCGGCGAGTCGAGACCGACGGCAGGCAGTTCTCTAGTTGCTTTCCCGCGTCGGTTCCCAGACCTAATCGCCACTCTTATCGATGTACCCGTGCCTGCAATCTCTTGTCATGACATTCGCTAGCCCTGTGGAAGTTCCCCGCCTGGTGCGGTATTCCCCGCACGAAATGGGCAGGAGTGCGGCGGCCCGGCTACTGGCGCGTGAAGCCGGCCTCGGGCAGAGCGGGCGCCCGTCGTTCTCCCTGCTGACGGTCGGAAGCCGGGGTGGCGCCGGGCGCCTTGTCGTTCAGATTCAGATGCCCTTGGACGCTCCGTTGGGACCTGTTGAGATCGCCTTGCTTGGCGGACCAGCGATAGCCCGCGTAATCGATCTCCAGCGTAGAGGTGCCGAACAGCCGGAGTTGCGCCGTGCTGCGATGGCGCACGGGCAGCCAGAAGCCGCCGAAATCCTCATATTCGTGCGAGAATTCCGTGCGTTTCACCCAGAACGAGGGCCGGTTCGCCGGGACCCCGAGCACACGCCGCATACCGAACGTGCCGGCATCCACCCAGATTCTGCCCCGGAACAGGAATTTCTGGGGCACACGGGGCGACGCCTTGAACACATAGGCATTCTCCGCCGCGTCGAATTCGACGAGCACGAAATCGTAGTTCGTCCGGTTGATGTCCGACTGCGCGCGATTCAGCGCGCTCTCGCATTCGGCGTCGAGAATCGGCCGGATCACCCGGTCGACGATCAATCCAGTCCCGGAGCGTTCCAGGACGGCGTACGATTTCTTTCCTGGAGCGACATAGTCGACCTGTGCTTTCACCTTGGCCCACTTCCGCAGGCGCTTGTTTTCGGCCGTGTAGACGCGCGTGCTCGTCCAGCTTTCCAGCTCGGCCTTCTGCCATTTGCCGAACTCCTCCATGCGATCCAGCACCGTCGCCGCGGGAAGCGCCGTGGGGGGCGTCTGGGCCTGGGTCATCCCGCCGAGCGCCAGCGCCAGTACCAGCACACGCAGGAAGGATTCCGAAAAACGCAGAGCGAGCCGCGGCATCAGGAACGACCACAGTCCCGCCACCCAGCCGAACCGATCGCCGATCCTGCGCTGGAGACTGCCCGGCGCGGTGACGGATTGCCACCATAGCAGCCCCACGTCCGGCCAGTTCCTCGGACGAAAACTCTGCTGGACCATGTAGTAGCACGAATAGACGCACCCGGAGCAGCGGCGCCGGGCTCGGCTGATCCTGGCACAGCCAGAAATCGCCGTTCGGTTTCACGTCGAAGAACTGATCTCCGGCCAGGCAACCCCAGTCGAATCTCTCCTTGGCGTACTGCTGCTCCGCGCCGTCGTTATAGAACCGGGCGGACAATTGCGTGAGTCCGTTGCAGTTGCGCAGGTAGTCCGGCTTCGTACGGATGGGCGCGGCGGTTCGCAGCGCGCCTTCGCCCACGACCACCGGGTTCAGCCACACCCGCGCTCGCGGGAAATGCACCGCGCAATAGTCGAGGATTCCCTGGACCTGGTCGCGGTTCGCCTGGGAGACTGTCACGTTGATCGTCAGCTTCTTCCCGGCGGGCAGATTGTCGTTCAGATAGCTCAACGTGGAGAGAATCGGCGTCCCGACGTGGCTGAACGGAAGGTCATGGCCGACCACGCCGTCCAATGAAATGCCGATCTCATCTACGCGGCTCTTCAGCAGCCGCTCATACTTGGCACGAGGCATGGTGCCATTGGAAGTGAGCTTCACATAGAGTCCTCTTTCGGACGTGCGATTGACGATCCGATCGAAGTCGTCCCGCAGGAGTGGCTCGCCTCCGCCGCTGATGCTCAAGACGGCGACGCCCATCTTGTCGAGCACATCGATGGCCCGGCACATGGCGTTGGTGTCGAGCTCCTGAAAACGGGTTTCGGTCACGTGGCAGAAGCGGCACTTCAAATTGCAGCGATGCGTGAGCGCCAGGTGAGCGAAGTAGGGTTTGTTAGGGAGAACTACGTTTCTAAGTGTCCGTCGGATGAATTTGCCGGTCATTCCTGATCACCCCGCGCCATAGGGATGCAGGATTCGGGCCAAGCCGGGCAGTGCCCGGAAGTCACTCAATGCAAGGCAGATAGCTACTTCGCGCACTTTCCGGGCCGGCGCTTCGTGGCAGGGGAAGCTGACAGGTGCAAGGAAAACCTGTCGCTGCTGCCGGTGCAGCGCGGAGCGTTAGTGGGCTACCTGGAACGGGTGGGACAACAGGGAACGGGCTTCGCGACGGGAGCCGAGGAAGTCTGCCGCCTCCAACACAAACCGGTATTGTTCCACGGCCTGCGGCCGCTCGCGGCGCAGGTCGCGGGTCTTGCCCATTTCCAGATGGGCCGCCGTGCGGAGCTTGGTGTTGGACTCACCGTTGCGCAAAACGCGGTCGAGCCAGTCGACGGACGATTGTAGGTCGCCGGAAGCGCGGGCTGCGACGCCGAGGCGGAGGTATACATGCGAGCTGTCAAGCGAGGCAAACCCAGCGGCTTTGCCCTGGACGTTGGCCAGGACAGACTGGTAGATTCCCATCGCTTTCCGGGTCTGGTTCTGGCGTAACGCGATGGCTCCCAGTTCCAGCGGGATCAGGTAATTGCGCGGGTATCTGCGGCCGAGTTCTTCCAGTTCACGAACGGCCAGATCCAACTCGCCGTCCTTGAAATGCAGCAGCACGAGCAGTGTGCGGGCATCGTCTGCCAGAATCACGCCGTGGCTCGAGACGAACTCCAGTTCCCGCTTTCCTCTCGGCTTGCTGCCGCGGTAACCCAGCAGAAACGGGAGCCACCGGATCGTCCATGGCACGCTGGCCGCCGCGTAGTAGCTTACCCCCTGCGCCAGACGGGCATCGGCGAAGTCCGGGGCCGCCGCTAATACGCCGCGATGCAGGCGCAGCGCGCTCTCAGCCTCTTTGAAGGCCGCCCACCCGTTGGCTTTCATCGTGAATTCGTAGCTTGCGAGGGTCTGCATCACCAGGCCGAGCGAGAACGTGGCACCCAGGTCTACGGGGTTGCGCGCCAGCCGCGCGCGGGCGCGCGTCACGGCGCCCTGACTGGCATCCCGAAACCGCTGCTCCGCTTCCGGGCTGACGGCGATCGCCTGGTCCGGCACGCCGTAGTAGAACTCCGAGCCGGAAAACCGGTCGATCGTGAGTCCTTCCCCGGTCTGCAACTGCTCCGCCCACAGGTCGCGGGCCAGCAGCGTGTATCCGAAAGGATCATCCGGGTCAGCCTTGATCAGGCGCTGGCAGATCTGCTCCGCGGTTGAGTAGTCCAGGCTGTAGATACTGTGCATCACATCGCGGCCCGCTTCCAGACGGTCCGCGGAAAGCACCTGCGCGGCGGCGGAGACCGCACACACGCCGGCCAGGAGAACAGTGCGCCGCAGCGTCTTCACGAGGCGGCCTCCGGCCGATCCTGCGGCAGGATGAGGGTGAACCGCGTGCCCCGGTCCGAGGCGACGGGACTTTCCACCTCCACGGAGCCGCGGAGCAGCAGGACGTTCTTCTGGACGATGGAGAGGCCCAGTCCCGAGCCCTTCTGCCACGTCGTGAAATACGGCTCGAAGATGCGGTCGCGGATCGTAGCCGGAATGCCTGGACCGTCGTCGCATACGGAAAGGCGAACGTCGCGGCGGCCGGCGGATTCGGCCACTACTTCCACGCTGCCATGGTCCTCGACCGCCTGCAGGGCGTTCAGCAGGAGGTTCCACACGATCTG
>JBEKHU010000117.1:0-7620 GCA_050012115.1 Bryobacteraceae bacterium
GGATTGGCCAGCAGGCACAGCGACCATGTCTTGCCGCCATCGCTGGTGTAGTGCGGCCACGGCGCGTTCGCGGCCGAACCCGAGGCCCCGTCGAAAGTGCCCCACCCGGGCACCCACACGATGTTTTGCGGATTGGTTGCTGACATCGCAATCTGGCCGGCGATCGGCGTCGCTGTACTTTGTACTCCGCCGGACCACAGAGCTTCGGAGGGCACCGCGGGGAATGCGGTCCACGTCTGGCCGTTGTCGTTGGAGAAGCCGTAATTCGACCAATACTGCCATTCGCCCCAGCCCACGTAGGCCAGGTGGTCCGGCTGCGTGTAGCAGTAGTCGAGGCTGTTGCCCATGGAAACGTGCGGCCACGGCACCGGGTAGGTATTCCCTCCGAACATGCTGGACTGCCAGCTAAAACTGGGAGCTGGATCAAGCGGAACTCCCGCCGGACTGATCTTCGTGGCCGGGACCTGGTCCCGATCCGCGTGCCGGAAGCCGATCATGTCCATCGCCATCGACAGCAGGTCCGCCCCGCCCGCGGACTTGGGCTTGGGAGGCACCCGCACTTGCACCGCCACCAGTTCCTCCAGGTTCTGCATGTGCCAGGCCCAGAAGGGCGTCGCCGTGGCGACATCGTCCGTCCGTGCCACGCCCCAGCCGTTGGTCCACCACACCTCAAGGGGGTTCGCCGGATCGATCATCAACGCCGCCATCCCTCCGTTGCATCCGGCGGTCGCGTTGATGTAATACAGCGGAGCCGATGGGTTGGTGCCGGGCGTGAGCGGATCGTTGCCTTGCATCAACATCTGCTGCGCGCTCCACGTGGATCCGCCGTTGGTGGACCGCCACACCGTGCCGCCGTTGCCCACCATGACGATGCCCGCATTGGTGGGATCGCTCGTGATGCCCGTGTAGGGGTTGGTTTGCGCTGCCGGCGTGATGTTCGTCCATCGGCTCTGGGAATAGCTCCACACCGTGCCCGATACGTTCTGCGTGCCGCAGCTTACGTATAACCTTCCATCCGCCGCGATGGCTGCCCGCACGGGATCCGTCGGCCCGCCGCTGAGCAGGCTCCAACTGCTGCCGCCGTTCTTGCTCTGCCATACCCCGCTCGAATGCACGCCCACGTAAATCGTCTGCGAGTAGGCCGATCCGCTCACCGGGTCGCGCACGATCGAGGACGGATCGAAAAGCACGAACGTGAACCCCGGCTGGTCGCCGCTACCGCCGGCGCTCGACTCGAACAAGGAAGCCGGATCGGGCAAACCGCCCTGCACCCGCGTCCACGTATAGCTCGGTGACGCCTGCGCGTTTCGAATCCCTTTCCACAGTCCGTTCGTGCGCGAAGCGAAGTACACCAGGCCCACGGCGTTCGGATCGCTGGCCAGGCGCTCGCCCGTCTCCACGCGATAGTTGCCGTTCGGACCCACCAACACGTTCTGCGCCGCCAGGCCCGTCGGAACCCACGATCCGCCGCGGTCGTCGGAAACTAATACCTCGCCCGAGGTGTTGTATTGTGTATAGCCATTTGATCCCACGTAGGTCGTCGTGGGCCAGTTCACTGCCGCGTAGACCCGCGCTGGAGTTAGCGCCTCCGTGGCAATTGACTCCACTCCCAGACTCTGGGCGAAGCTGGATCCCTCGAATAAAGGAATCCAACGGTCGCCCGCGCTGGCGTGTACGCGGACTCGTCTGTCCATCTGGGACCGCTCGCCCGCATCCTGGGCGCTCCGCGGCGAAGCTTGGCCCCGGTCGTATAGGTACGCGCCACCCACGTCGGTGCGTATGTAAACATCGGAAACGCCGCCCGCGCGCGCCGCCGCGATCAGGCCCGTGACATAACCCATCCCCTGGATGTTTACGTTCTTCCACTGGAACAGATGATCTGGAGAATCGGCGGCACTAGCTGTCAGTAGGATGAACGCCCAAACAAATGCGCGATAAGTGCGTGCAGTCATGATCCGAATTCTCAATAAAAAGACGATGCTTGGCGGCGGCCTGCTGACGTTGCGGCCCGCTTCAGGATTGTCCTCATTCTATCTCAGACCGCGCTGGTGGCCTGTCGCGGAGAAAATGTTACCGAGCCGGCGTTACAGAGCCGCGACTGTCAAGGAGCGGTCGTCACGCGGCTCCCCAACCGCCACGAACCGCGACCCAAGGGAGCCGTCTTGCTGCGATACCAAGCCGCGTGCCAGTCCTGGGTCGCCAGCCAATCATTCATCTTGTCTTACCCCGAGTAGCTGACCACAACCACCCCGGCGCATTGCTCATTGCCCGGACAAAGTCCGGCGCTGCGCGGCTAGAAATCACAAAGGTCTATTTGACGCTAGCTCGATTGTGGAAGACACTAGAGGGATAGGAACGTGAAAGTACCACTTAGCGAAACGACCCATGCCAAAAACACAACTCACTAATGACATCCTCACCGCGGCCTTGGAAGGTTTTGAAGCGCAGAAGAAGCGCCTCGAAGACCAGATCGCTGAACTCAGGGCCATGCTATCCGGTGAGAGTAAGAAACCAGCCGCGGCGGCGGAACCTTCGAAGCGCAAGCGGACTTTGAGCGCCGCCGCACGAAAGGCCATCAGTGCGGCGCAGAAGAAGCGCTGGGCGAAGCTGAAGCAGCTCCCCGAGACACCCTCACAACCAGTTGCTGCAGCCACCCCTAAGAAAAAGCGTAGGTTCAGCGCTGCCGGCAGGCTGGCTATAGCTGAAGCCGCCAGGCGGAGATGGGCCAAAGTCAAGGCCGCGCAGCAGCCCGCCCCGCCGGCTCCAGTGACTAAGGCTGCGCCCAAGAAAGCAGCGGCCAAGAAAGCGGCGGTCAAGACTGTGCCCAAGAAGGCCAGGAAGATTGTACGGAAGAAGGCGGCGAAGACTCCCCCGCCCGCTGCCGAAGCTACTCCCGCCCAATAGCTGCTTGCGCGGGTACGTCGGACCGCTGTTCTGCCATTGTGACGAGTGAGTGACCTCTGTCCGCTTTCCGGGCCGGCCCCGCGGCCCGGATGAACCTCGCGTGAGAAGCTCGCCAGGCGTGCACCCGGTAGAGCACGGCGGGTCTCGCGCTACCATGAATCCGTGGCTTACCAGATCACTCTCATCCCCGGTGACGGCATCGGGCCCGAGGTGGCCGATGCGACCGTTGAAGTCCTGGCTGCGCTCGGCGTGCCGATTGATTGGGAATGCGCCGAGCTGACCGCCGCCATCATCGAGCAGGCCGGCATCTCGCTCCCCCACCATGTGCTGGAGTCCATTGAGCGCACCGGCATCGCTCTGAAAGGCCCGGTCACCACGCCCATCGCCGGCGGCTTCAAGAGCGTCAATGTCGCCTTGCGCAAGCAGTTGGACCTGTTTGCCAACGTCCGTCCCGTCTTCACCCTGCCCGGCCTGAAGACCCGCTTTCAGGACGTCAACATCGACATGGTCATCTTCCGCGAGAACACCGAGGATCTCTACTCCGGCCTCGAGCACGAGGTCGTCAAGGACGTCGTCGAGAGTCTCAAGATCATTACGCGCTACGCATCCATGCGCATCGCCAACTACGCCTTCGCCTACTCGCGCCAGAACCGCCGCCACCGCGTCACGGCCGTGCACAAGGCCAACATCATGAAGCTCTCCGACGGCCTCTTCATCCGCTGCTGCCGCGAAGTCGCCGCGAATTACCCCGACATCGCCTACAACGAATTGATCGTCGACAACGCCTCCATGCAGCTCGTCATGCGGCCCGAGACCTTCGACGTTCTGCTCCTGCCGAACCTCTACGGTGACATCGTCTCTGACCTGGCCGCCGGGCTGGTTGGCGGACTCGGCGTCGTCCCCGGCGCCAACATGGGCGAGAAGTGCGCCGTCTTCGAGGCCGTCCACGGTTCCGCGCCCGACATCGCCGGCCAGGGCGTCGCCAACCCCACCGCCCTGATGTCGTCGGCCATTCTGATGCTGCGCCACCTCGGGGAAGGCGCGGCCGCCGACCGCCTGCAGCGCGCCATCATGGCCGCCTTCCGCGAAGGCACTGCCCTCACCCGCGACCTTGGCGGCACGGCCACTACGCGCCAGTTCACCTCGGCCGTCGTGCGTCATCTCGACGCCGTCTGACGCCCTTCCCTACGCGACGCTCGCTCCCGTGCAGCTCGATCCCGTGCCCGCCGTGCACGCGTAACAGTGCTGCCCCGTCACGATGCGCCGCCGGTTCAACATCTCCGCCGAGAAATCCTGGATGTGCCACGGCGCGCCGTGGTCCACCGTGATATCCAGCATCTGGTTGAAGTCGCAGTCGTACAGCGTCCCGTCCCAACCCACCGACAGCGTGTAGCGGCACATCACCCCCGCCGCCGCGCCCGGATTGTACGCGCCCACCAGCTTGTTCATGTACCGCTCGTAATTCCCACTCGCCTCCAGGAACTCCCGGAAACGTCCGATCGGCACGTTCGTCAGCGCGTACAGCGCGTTGAACGCCACCCCGTACCGCCGCTGCAACTCGCGCCGGAAATCCGCCTCGATCGCGTGCTGCGCCGGCGGCAGGAACGCGCCCGCCGGGTTGTACACCAAGTCCAGCTTGAGCCCGCTCCCCGGCGCGCCGTAGCCTAGCCCATTCAGTTTGCGGATCGCCTCGATCGACTTCGCGAACACGCCCGCGCCGCGCTGCGCATCAGTCTGCTGCTCCTGAAAATACGGCAGGCTGGCCACGATCTCCACCTCATGCTGCGCCAGGAACTCCGCCAGCCCGGCTTGCGGGTTCAGCAGCAGCACCGTGAGGTTCGATCGATCCATCACCTGCCGGCCCAGCCCGCGCGACCGCTCCACCAGCCAACGGAAATTCGGACTCAGCTCCGGCGCGCCCCCCGTAATGTCCACGGTCGGGATCGCGGTCTGCTCCAGCGCCCGCATGCACAGCTCGGCCGTCTCCCGGCTCATCGTCTCTGTGCGGTTCGGGCCGGCCTCTACGTGGCAATGGCGGCAGGTCTGATTGCACAGCTTGCCGACGTTGATCTGGAACACGGCGATGCCCGTCGCCGTCAGCGGAAACAATCCCGACGCCCGCAACGATTCCTCAAACAATGGAAACGCAGTGCTCACATGCTGACCTTGGCCGCCGCGTTGCGCATCTGTAATCCGTGGACCAGCGACGCTCCGCCGCGAATCGCGCTCGCCACGTGCACCGCTTCGGTCATCTGTTCAACGTTCGAGCCCTTCTCCAGGCACGCCTGCGTGTAGGCGTCGATGCAGTACGGGCACTGCACCGCGTGCGCCACCGCCAGCGCGATCAGGCTCTTCTCGCGCTCGCTCAGCGCCCCCTCGGCGAACACCGCGCCGTACCATTCCGAAAACTTCTGCCACAGCTCGGGCGCGTTCTGGCCCATGTCGCCGAAATGCGCGAGATCTTCCTGGTGATAGTATCCGGCCATTCGCTGCCTCCCGTTCCTGTGCTCATTGTATCGGGCCGTGCAGCCCGTCGCCCTGCTGTGCGCTGGAGTAGAATCGCCTCGATGGCACGCCGGAAACTGGACTCCCTGCTCGCTCCCCTGCTGCCCGCGCGGGCGTTGCTCCTGATCCTCGTCGCGGCGAATGCGTGCCTCCTCGCCGCCGCTCAGCCGCCGGCCGTTCTGCACACCTGCGTCGTCACCGCCTACGGCGCCACCGGCCACAAGCCCGACCTCGCGACCGGCGCTATTCAATCCGCCATCGACGCCTGCGCCGCCTCGGGTGGCGGCACCGTCTTTTTCCCGCCCGGCGACTACACCAGCGGCACCATCCGCCTCAAGAGCCATATCCGTCTGTTCCTCGACGCCGGCGCGGTGCTCTACGCCTCGCTCGATGACAAGGACTTTGCCCTTCGCCGAAAACCGCCCTGATCCTCGGCGAGGACGTCACCAACATCACTCTCGAAGGCCGCGGGACCGTCGACGGCCAAGCCGCCTACGACTATCACGTGATGGATTTCGACGACGCCTTCATCCGCGAGAACATGCTGCTCTGGAAAGGGCTCGGCCGGCCGCTCCTGCGCTCCTTCCCGCATCGTTTCCCCGATGCCCTGTATCCCAAGCTCATCCTGCTGGTCCGTTGCCGCGACGTGCGCGTGGCCGGCATCTCGCTGGTCCGTTCGCGCAGTTGGACCTTCCATCCGGTCGCCTGCGAGCGCCTGGTGGTCGATGGCGTCTACATCCATTCGGACCTCAAGGACGCCGTGTGGGCCGACGGGATCGACCCCGACGGCTGCACCGACGTCCGCATCGCCAACTCGACCATCGAGACCGGCGACGACGCCATCGTCTTCTATTCGATGGACTGGTTCGGCCCTGCCCTGCCGTGCCAGAACATCACCGTCACCAACTGCCGCCTCTCCTCGGCCTCCAGCGCCATCAAGTTCTGCGACGGCAATAAGAACGCCGTCCGCCGCGTGACCATCTCCAATACCGTCATCACCGATAGCAACCGCGGCCTTGCTTTCATGGTTTTCGACGGCGGCACGGTGGAGGACGTGGTGATATCCAACCTGACCATCGAGTGCCGGCGCCACGCCTGGTTCTGGTGGGGCGACGGCGACCCGATTCACTTCAACGTCAAGCGCCGCAGCGAGGTCGACGGCCAGAAGGTCGCCAATGAACCGCCCGCCGGCAGGATCCGCAACGTCATTCTCCGCGACATTATCGCGCGCGGTCAGGGAACATCCTCGATCAACGGCCACCCCGATAGCTGGCTCGAAAACATCACCATCGACAACCTGCGCCTCATGCTCACCCACGACCCCTCGAACCCGCTTGAGAAAGCCACCGACGCCCTGAAAGTGCGCTGGGCCAGGAACGTGCGCCTGCGCGATGTGGAGGTCGAATGGGCCGCGCCCGCTTCCCAGAAGTGGCAGAGTGCCCTCTCCGCCGAGGACGTGCAGGACAGCGATTGGGACGGCCTCTCGCTGCGCGGCGCCCGCCCCGATCAACCCGCCGTCCGCCTGGTGAACGCCGGCGGCATCACGTTGCGCAACTCACGCCCGCATCCCGGCGATCCCGTCTTCCTGAAGGTCGCCGGCCCGCGCACCCACGACATACGAATCCTGGGCGCTGATCCCTCTCGCTCACTTGTCCAGATCGGCGCGGATGTCCCCGCCGGCGCCGTCCGCTCTGAACCTTCTCATTGACCCGCCGCGCGCGGCGCCACAAGTGACGCGAATGCCGCGGGCCCGCAATCCAATCCGCCGGAGGACGCCATCCTCTCCGTCTGAAAACCAGCCAAACAGATCAGCGCGTCCCCTTCGGCCGGCGGGGGTCAGGAGACGCGGCGCATTTCGGTGAGCTGGATGATGGGGATGCGGTGCAACTGGGCGATGACGGAGCGCAGCAGGCGCTCGCGCAAATCGACGCCGAGGCGCAGGGCGTGGAGGCGCGCGATTTCATCGATGGCGGCGGCGAGCGCGCGTTCCAGCTTGTCCAGGGCGCGATTCAGATCTTCGGGAACGCTCGCGGCCGGCGCCGGCGCGTCAATCATTCCGGCCTGCTCGCCTGCTCGCGGGCCTGCGTTTGAATCGGCTTTCTGAACGCGCCGCAACTCCTCGACGGCCGCCGACAGCCGCGGCGCGTTCTTGGGCTCGATGGGGATCTCTTCGCCGGCGTGCAGCAACTTTTGTCCGCGCACGGAGCTTTG
>JBEKHU010000118.1:0-7620 GCA_050012115.1 Bryobacteraceae bacterium
GTGGGGCTAACGCCCCGGCCTGCCACGGACGTGAACATGCGAGGCGGGCTGATTACCAGCGCCGTACAGGCGGACAACGGGTTCGAGATCGCGGGTGTTCTTCCAGGAGCGTACATGCTGCAAGCAGTGACGCAGGCGCGCCGCATGGACGAGCCCAGTGGCGGGAGGCCGGCGCCGATCCAGGGAGTGTTCCGGCGGGTGGAGGTCGGCGCCGGGGGACTCGGCCCGGTCGACCTGGAGTTGAAGCCGCTGAACGAGATTGCGGGCTCGATCACGTTCGCCGAGGGATGCCCGCGCACGGGCCTGTGGATCTCGGCCAGTGATGAGGCGGGGGTGCTCTCGAGCTCGACGGACGTGAAAGTCCCGGCAGGGGAAACCATGTTCACGCTGACCGGGATGGGGCCGGGCAGGGTGATGCTGACCGTAATGCCCGCAGGGGAAGGCGGCAGCCAGGCGCGCGTGGAGTCGATCCGGCTGGGCGACCAGGAAGTCAGCAAGGGGGGCTTCGACTACCCGACCAACGGAACGCCGGCGCTGCAGATCCGCATGGGCTGTTCACCGCAGGGAGGGACGGCGCAATGAGGCGGGCAGGCTGGAGTGCGGTTCTCCCGCTGGCCCTGGCCGGTGGCGCGTGGGCGCAGACCATCGACGGCGAGGTGGTGGACCGGCTGACCGGGGCGCCGCTGGCGGGGGCATACGTATCGGCCCGTTGCGTGTACAACCCCGACACGGTGGTCACGGACGCGGCGGGGCGTTTTCACATGGCGCTGACGCGATGGTGCGGCGGACTCTCGCTGGGCCGCCCGGGCTACGTGAGTCGAAAGGACCTGCCCCTGAACGCCA
This sequence comes from Bryobacteraceae bacterium, assembly GCA_050012115.1. GTDB lineage: Bacteria > Acidobacteriota > Terriglobia > Bryobacterales > Bryobacteraceae > CAIVVT01. The sequence continues at coordinate 844 of JBEKHU010000118.1, forward strand.
CGCCGGGGGAGCACATTGCGGGCGTCCGCCTCACGATGACACCGCAGGCCGTGATTTCAGGCAGGATCCTGGACCAGGAAGGATTCCCGGTGGAGGGCGCGGCGGTGGGGACCTATGCGGGCCTGTCCGGCGGCGGGAAGCCGCCGCGTTGGGAGGCGCGCGGGGGAGGGATATCCAACGACCGGGGCGAGTACCGGATCGCCGGGTTGCACGCCGGGCGATATTACGTGCAAGTGGCGCACGCGGGCGACGCCGCCAAGTGGCACGGGCCGTACCTGGCGCAGTTCTACCCATCGGCGGCGAGCCGCGAGGAGGCCACGCCGATCGAGGTGAGGGCGGGCGAGGAGCGGGGCGACGTACACTTCCGGCTGGTGCGGCGGGAGGGAGTCACGGTGTCCGGGCGGGTGGAGTGGCCCGCCGGGGTCGATTCCAGGACATATAGCCTTGGAGTGACGCTGACCAGCGAAGACTATCCCGGCCTAGCGCCGCTGGGCTGCGCCAGTCCAGACGGGTCGTTCACATTGGCGCACGTCGCGCCGGGAAGATACAGGGTGTACGTCCACATGGAGAACCCCGGGGCATACGAGACCGTGACGATGGGATCGCAAGAGGTCGCGGTCGGCGCCTCAGGTGTGAGCGGAGTGGTGGTCACGGCGGTGGCTTTGAGGCAGCGGGACGTGGCGGGGCGGGTGGAAATGCCTGCCGGGGAGACGCGGCGGCCGGAGAAGATCGAGCTGCGGGTCATGAACCGCTACATCTACTCGGGCGTGATCGACGCCGAGGGCGCGTTCACGATCAAAAACATCGCGCCGGACCGCTACAGCGTCCATGCGATGCTGCCGGTGAATAACGGGGATGTCGAAGAAAGCCAGATCAGCGTGACGGCCGGGGGCCAGGAGATGGACGCCAGTCGTCTCCCGGTCGACGGCGAGCTGGCCGGGCCAATTGTGGTCCGGGTGCAGGGCGCAGAGACGGGGAAGGCCGAGTTGAGCCTGCGCCTGACCGACGCGGCGGGAGCGCCCGTGGCCGGGGGCGTGGTGCTGTTGCAGGGCACTGTCAAGCAACGCCGGATGGCGATTCCGGTCGATCTTGCGGGCGTTCAACATCAGCTTGGGATCGAGCCGGACGACTACCTGGTGTACGCGGTGGAGGAGATGGACTCGGAAGCCGTGTGGGACGATGCCGAGTTCATGGCGGCGCACCTGACGAGCCCAACGCCGGTGCATCTCAGCCCGGGGCAGAACGCGCCACTGGTGATCACGCTCCGCACGCCATAGCGTACGCCCCGCCTCACACCGCGGAATTGGCACATTGAGGCCAGCGGCGGGAATGAGCCGTCGCAGAAGATGTGACACGCCAATCGCCTGCGGCGCAGGAACCACTTGATAGAATTCGTTCCCGAATTGTCAACAAAGCGGAGGTTGAGCCGAATTGGTTCCGATAAGTCGGCTTGCGGCCTCCGATCCCGGCGTTGCGCCAGCCACAAGGACGCCGAACGCCCTAACCGTCCTAGTGGTCCCGGCGCGCGCGTCCGGGGATTGTGGTCGAGAAGTGGCGTATCGGACGCCGGGTTGATCGCTACGTGCGGGGCATCGAGGCGTAGCCGTGCGCGATTGACAAATGGATGCACTACAGCAGGATGGTATCGCGGATTGATCTGGCCCGCGGCTCTCACAAGGAATGAACGGGCGTGTTCGGGCGGGGGCGAAAGCGCGGGTGAGGAGACGGCTGAAGTCCACGCGGCGCGGCGGGAGCGCGGGGACACACCTACGGCGTCCTCGGCGGACGCCTTGGTGTCGCCCTCGGCAGAGGCTTAAGTGGTCGTGACCGGAGGTGAGTGGGCCTCGGTGTCCCCCGCGCGCGAGGCGTTGCCGTCAGTTTGGTCGCGTTTCCAGCATTCGGAGCTTCGTTGCGGGGCATCGAACCGTAGCCGCGGGCGAGTGACGAATTGGCGGACTAGCAGAGCGTGTCCCGGGTTGCCGGCGAGCAGATGGGGAGTGAGCCGGCGTTATGGACGTTGAGCAGATCGGCTTCGACACTGCGCAGACTACAATGGAGCATGTTTCCGTACGACGCTGCGCTGCTGAGTGCTGTCCAGACCACTCCGCAATCCATCCCGGACGTTCTCCAAACGCTACAGGCCATCGGCGCGACGTGTGCCGACGCGGATGGCCTGAAATGGTTCAACTGGCTGTACCTGGAGGTGACACAGGCGGTCGAGGCGCGAGTCGCGGCCGGCGAATTCACCGATGCCGCATGGATGGCCCAACTCGACGTACAATTCGCAGGTCTCTATTTTTCCGCCCTCAAATCCTCGCTCGCCGGCGAGGCGACACCCAGTTGCTGGCAAGTTCTGTTCGATCGCCGCAACCAGGGCGCGATCGCGCGAATCCAGTTCGCGCTGGCCGGCATTAACGCGCATATCAATCACGATCTGGCCGCAGCCATCGCCGCTACGTGTCAGGTCACTGGCACAACTCCAGATTCCGGTGGAGCGCACTATGGCGACTACAGCGCGCTCAATTCCACGCTGGACGGCCTGATCGAATCCGCCAAGCTCACGCTGAACGTTCGGCTGCCCGGCGAGGCGTTGCCGCCGGTCTCCCATCTGGAAGATACAATTGCCGCCTGGAGCGTGAGCGCGGCGCGGGAGTCGGCGTGGCAAAACGCCGAACATCTGTGGCAACTGCGCACGCTGCCGTTGCTGACTTCGAGCTTCATGGACATGCTGGACGGCTTGACCACTGTCATCGGCAAGGCGCTGCTGGCGCCGGTGCCATAAACGGGAACAGGATGTGCATGGACGCGGAGCGGCGTGGGGAGCGGCGCTTAACAGTCGCGGTAACACATAAAGATCGATCCCTGTGGTCGCGGCTCCGTCACATAGTCGCGGCTCAGAAACAACACGCATCCGCTCCCTGACGGTCGCGGCTCAGTCACACGGGCGAGGCGCGGCCATGCGCGAGGCGTGGAGTGAGGGATGCGGTGCGCGGGGACACACCTACGGCGCCCGGGGCGGCCGCCTTGGTGTCTCCCTCGGCATTGGATGAAGTGGTCGTGGTTGAGGTTGAGTGAGCCTCGGTGTCCCCCGCGCAAGAGAGGGTCGCGGCCTGTGACACAGGCGGCTTGGGACGACGCTAGTCGCCGGCGGCGGGTTGGGCGAGGGGCTGGCGGACGGAGGCCCACCATTCGCGGGCCATGGGCAGGACTCCGGGGAAGCCGTGCCAGCCGGTGCGCGCGACGGAGAGCAAGACCATGGCGGCGATCACGAAGAAGGCCATGAGGATGGTCTGGGGCACGCTCAGGTTCTCCTTCCACGCTCCCAGCCAGCGCCCGTAAACCAACTCGGTGTGGACCCAATAGACCAGCAGGGAGGTGGTGCCGAGCTGGCGCACGAAGCTCCAGCCGTGGGGGTTGAGGTGGTTGGTGAGCAGGAAAGCCCAGCAGGCGAGGAGCAGGATGACGCCGGTCTTGATGAAGATCAGGGCCGGACCGTTGAGCCAGAAGTCGGATTGCGGATAGAGGCTGAAAGGCAGGTCGGCGGCGAAGCGAGCGCCAAGGATCAGGACGATGCCGCCCAGGGCGGCCCACTGCATGACGCGGTTCATCTCCTCTTCCTTGACCAGGCGCAGCACGGAGCCGGCGCTCAGGCCGAAGGCCAGGAAGGCGCCCCAAGGGAAGAGGGGGAAGAAGTTCGGGTTGGGGACCAGATAATTGCGCAGGAAAGGATGGAGCCAGGCGAAGCCGAGCTGCGAGATGAAGGGCGAGGCGCCGGCGATAGCGAGGCCGGCCAGCGCGCCGAAGCGGATGCGCTCGCGGGTATCGAAGAACGCCAGGGGAGCCAGGACGAGGATCGTGGCGGCCATGCAGTTGAGGATGTCCACCTTGAAGACGTTCTGCCAGTCGCTCTGGCCGAAAGCGGTCAGCCAAAGCTGCAGGCGGAAGGCGAGGGCGATGAGCAGCAGGTAGCGCGCGCGGTAGATTGCGGACAGGACGCGACGCCAGCCGGCGGGCTCCTTGCGGCTCTGCGAGTCCATCAGAAAGCCGAGTGTGACGCCGGTCAAAAAGAGGAAGACCGCCGGGGTCAGGCCGCCGAAGAACTGGCTGAGCACATACGGGCTGTCGGCGCGCAAATCCTTATGGGCAAAGGAATGGAAGACATGCCCCTGGAGCATGATGCAGGCCGCGAGACCACGCGTCCAATCGAGGAACGCGAGGCGCTTGCTGCTGGTGGAAGATACGGCCATTACGCTACTTCGCTGCGCACATCATTTCCGCGCGCCGTTGCCGCGCGTCGCTGCCGAAACTGGCTGCTGGAATTTGCCGCCGCGGGTCACTTCTGCGGGCGGACCTTTCTCACGCCTTTAGGAAGCTTCATACGAACGGAAGCCTCTGTGATGGTAGGCGGGTTGACACGGACGTTGGTATACTCGGCCTCCTGGTAATCTTTCGATGGCTGGTGCAATTTCAGCCGCAAGGGATAACCGCCATCCTGGGCCACCCACATCTGAATGCGGGGGAAATGTCCGCGGGCTTCGGTGGACTTGGGAATGAGCTCGAGCAGGTCGGCCTTGAGGCCCTGGACGGTAGCCACTTCAGCATATTTGATGCTGTACTTCTTGCGAAGATCCGACGCAGATGTGCCAAAACCGAGCAGCAGGAATTCCTCGATCAGATGGCTCTGCTTGCCGCCGAGGTCGTATTCCTGCACTTCGGCGATTTTGGGATAGTAGATCAGCACTTTGTCATCGGCGTAGGCGACGGCGCCGGGGTCGGGTTTTTCGATTTCGAAGAGCATGCGCAGGTCCTTGGAACTCTTGCGGAAGACGGTCAGACGGCCGGAGGATTCCTCGGACTGCTTGATCACGGCAGTGTAGGCGATCTTGTGGACGTTGGCGGTGGCGCCGCGGAAACCCTTGGAAAGACGGTCCATGCGGCCCAGAGCCGATTCGAGGTCCTGGGCGGAAGTGGCGGCGGCGAAAAAAAGGGCGGCGCCAAGGAGGGGGCAGATGCGAGCGGAAATCATGGTTAAGGCGGTCTCGTGGTCCAGCTAGGGCTTAAAGAAAGCCATGAAACAAGTCACCTCTTCGTCGGGATCGGTCACAGTCTCCAGGCGGACGAGCTGCATTTTCTTCCCCGTCCGCTTCTGAACCAGCTCGATGGCGCGCTGGCCGCGCAGTTCCAGCGCGACGTCACGCATCAGGCTGGGGTCGATCAGGAAGACGGTTTCCCGGGCTGCGCCGGGGATTTGCACGACGTTGACGGCACGCGGCTGGTCCTTAAAGAATCCCCTTGGAGTCAATAAGATAAAGGCGAGAATCAGCGCGACGACGATGTCGTACTGCCAGCTTGCCCGCGAGAACTCCCAGAAGAACAGCCGGCGCATGGCTTTCGATTTCAGTGTAGCACCGGGAAAACGGGGACCGGGGCTGTGAAAGAAAGGGGAAAGAGGCCGGGAGAAGCGGGTTTCGGCAAGGATCTTTCCGATTGGGCGGATTTCTAAGCCAGAGACCACTCCCGATGGATTAGCATAGCTTGAATGGACGGCCGACGGACCCGCAGGTCGGTATGCAGGCAAGGGCCATGCCCGGTGCCGCGGGGAGCGCGGACGCCGCGATCTGGCGGGCGCAGGAGGTCAAGCGTCAACAGGCCGCTGGCGGAAATGGGTGATGAAAGGAAGAAGAGGAACAGCATGAGAAAGATCGTGTGCTATCTGGTTGGAGCCGCGGCGCTTCTGGTTATGACGAGCGCGCTGGCCAGGGCCCAGGAGTTCAAGCCCTACCCGGGTTCGCAATTGGACGAGAAGTTGAGCCGCGAGGCGTCCGCGGTGGCAACCGACAGGGAGTCGAAGGTTTACACCACGTCGGACAGCTTCGACAAGGTGTATGCCTTCTACAAGGGACTGTACAAGCAGGACACGAAGATGCCGGCGGGTCCCAAGCTGCCCTCGGGCCAGCAGGTGCAGTGGGCGTTCTTCCTGATCGACGGGGGCAAGGACCTGAGCACTTCGAAGCTCTGGATGAAGGTCCAGTATCCGATGCTGGCCGGGCCGGATGGGAAGGACGTGCGGAACATTACCCACATCCAGGTAGTGCGGAAGCAGTAGGCTCCCGGCCGCGAAACCTGGAACCGTCTGGCGGACACGGGCGCTGTGGCGTCCGGAAGCGGCGGACGCTCGCTAAGAGGAACGGACCGGCAGGCGCCTATAAAAGAGTTCGATGGGACCGTTCCGTGGCGGTCGCGGCGGCGAAGAGGCCTACTCGCGCACCCGGGCCTGATTCCAGTTGCGCTGCCCGCAATGCGGGCAGCGGGCGTACTTGGAGGTGGGCGTGTGCGGGCTCAGGAAGTCCTGCAGGGGCGTCAGGGTGAACTCCCGGCCGCAGTTCTCGCAAAGGTAGGCGGTGGTGCCCGCGTTCCAGCGCACCAGGAGGAATAACACGATCAGGGCCGCGCCGACGAAGACCAGCGGGTGGGTCCGGCCCAGCAGGAGGCCGGCCACGAACAATCCGCCCACCGCCAGGGCCACGACGACGATGTTGACGATCCAGTCGTTGCGGTTTGGCACGCGCGAGGCGGGCATGAGGCGCTCCCCGGGTCCATTCTACCTCCGCCGCGGCGGTCCGCCACGTCGTGACCGCAAGGAGTTTCCCCATGGCCGATCTGATGACCGAACTCAAAGGACTTAAGCGTTGTTTTATTTTTCCTGGAAAAATTGGTTCACCGCCTGAGCGTCATCGAGGCGCCGGCCGCTCTCCCGCCCGAAAGCCTGATAGAACG
>JBEKHU010000119.1:0-7607 GCA_050012115.1 Bryobacteraceae bacterium
GCAAGTTGAGCGGCGTCGAACCTCCGCAAGGACGGGCATTCGGAGCAATCGAACGGAAGAAGCCGAAAATGTTGTGGCGGTTTTGCACCAAAGCCGCGATTGGGATTAGCATCGAAGGTGATGACGCGCCGTGAAGCGATGAAGTGGGGCGCGATCGCGCTGCTCACGCCAGTGGCCTGCCGGAAAAAGCATAAGACTCCGTCCGTCCCTCAAGCTCCGGCGAGGGCGCAGGCGAAGCCGCTGCCGGCATGGCAGGAGACCGGCATCGCGAGCTGGTATGGGATCCCGTACCATGGCCGCCGCGCGGCGAACGGCGAGATCTACGATATGAATCAGCTCACGGCGGCGCACCGCACGCTGCCCTTCGGCTCTATCGTGAGGGTGACAAGTCTTACCAATAGCAAGAGCGTGACGGTTCGCATCACCGATCGCGGGCCGTTCATCGACGGGCGGATCATCGACCTGTCGCGCGAAGCCGCCAAGAGGATCGACATGATCGGTCCCGGCATCATGCAGGTCCGGTTGGAGCTGGCCGGATCCGCGGAGGCGCGCGCGAGCACGCCAGCGGTTGGATCAACGGCCATCGACCAAGGCGCATTCGCCGTTCAAGTCGGCGTGTTCAACGACAAGACCAGGGCCGAGAGGCTGAAGGCAAGTCTTGAGAAGCACTATCACCCCGTGGACCTGGTGCCGCGCGAGGGGGAACGTATCCAATGGCGAGTGGTGGTTGGGAACGTGCCCACGCAGACAGAAGCACAGGCGCTCGCCATCGTGCTCCGGCAGAAGGTCGGCGAAGCGGCAGTCGTCCGTCGCGATCTTCCGTGAGGCGTCTCGCGCGCCAGGACGCGCGGATTGGCCGTTGAAGCGCTTTTTTGTGTTCCATTTTGAGATTTCCGGGCGCGGGAGCGACTCATTCGATGGACCTTCATGTTCTCAGCCGCATCCGCCAAGACGGCGACAAGCCCGGAAGCCACGAGCGTTTCCACAGAGAGAACCTACGAGTTGGTCGGCCACTCGATCCGCCTGCGCCAACTGCTTCGCCTGACCGCGAAAGTGGGCCGCGGCCGCTGGCCCGTTCTGTTGCTCGGCGAGACCGGAACGGGCAAGGAAATAGTGGCGCGGACCATCCATCGCAACGGCCTCCCCGGCCCGTTCGTGCCGATCGATTGCGCGGCGTTGGTCGGGCCGCTGATGGAAAGTGAACTGTTCGGGCATGTGAAAGGCTCCTTTACCGGCGCGGGCGCGAACAAGACCGGACTGATCGAACTCGCCAATGGAGGGACGGCGTTTTTCGACGAAATTGGAGAGCTGCCACTCGAGATGCAGTCCAAGCTCCTGCGGGTGTTGCAGGAAAAAGAATTCCGTCCGGTCGGCAGCCTGCAGGTCAGGAAGTCGGCTTTCCGGGTCATCGCGGCGACCAACCGCGACCTGTTGAAGGAAGTCGAGAAGGGGCGTTTCCGCAGAGATCTCTACTACCGGCTGAACGTGGTGTCGATCCGGCTCGCGCCGCTGCGCGACAGGCGGGAAGATCTGCCCGTGCTGGTCGATCATTTTCTGCGGCTCTACGGACCGCATCATCTCCTCAGCGACGAATTGCGCCAGATGCTGATGAATTACGACTGGCCCGGCAACGTGCGCGAACTGGAAAACTGCATCCAGCACATGGTGGCCGTGAACAGCGGTCCGGTTCTGCACCCCGCCGATGCCCCCTCCAGTCTGATCAACACCCGGTTGCAGGGCGACTCCGGCCAACGCGGCGCGCTGGCGGCGCGGGCCGGTGTGACTATGCCGGGCGCCGGTTCGGGGCGCGGTGAATCCCCATCGTCGCAAGACCCCGAACTTTGCGCGGGAGCTTTCCCGCGGACGGTCGTGCCGCTCACCGAACTGGAACGCGCAGCCATCATCAACGCGCTCGAGTACACCAAAGGCGACCGCATGATGGCGGCCCATCTGCTGGGCATCGGCAGAACGACGTTGTACAGGAAACTGAAAGAGTACAACATAGTGATTTGATTGCCGCACTGGATGCCACGTACAGCGTCGGTCCTGCGCTCAGCGGAGTCGGCGTCTACTCCCGCGAGATCCTGAACGGTATCGCGGCACTGCGCCCGCGCGACACGTTTCTGCACTGCTACCGCCCGCACCGTCTGTGGCGCGGCATGCGCGCCGCCCGGCCGGCCAACGCCCGGTCCATGCCGTTGTTCGAGTCGTGGGCGCTATTCCATTGCGACATCTTCCACGGATTGAACCAGCGGCTCCCGCGGAGGCGATTCCACCGGGCGGTCTGCACCTTTCACGATCTGTTCGTGATGAGCGCCGAATACTCGACGTCCGAATTTCGCACACGGTTTGCCAAACAAGCGAGGGATGCGGCCCAACGGGCCGACCTGATCGTCTGCGTTTCGGAGTTCACGGCTTCCCAGGTTAAGGACCTGCTCGGCGTCGAGCGGAGCCGGCTGCGCGTGATTCGCCATGGGACCCGCTTCACCGATCCACCCGTACCCACTGAACGCGAGCCTTGGATCCTGCACGTGGGAGCCGTGCAGACGCGCAAGAACCTGAGCGCCCTGATTGAAGCATTTGAACAGGCCGCGCCCCCACCATGGCGGCTCATACTGGCCGGTGGAGACGGGTACGGCGCCAGCCTCGTGAAGGAGCGGGCTGCCGCCAGCCTGGCGAAAGAGCGTATTGAATTCACGGGTTGGATCGACGACTCGCGGCTGATGGAGTTGTACCGGCGATCTTCGATTTTCGCTTTCCCATCTCTGGATGAGGGGTTTGGCATTCCAGTTCTGGAGGCGATGTCGTGGGGGCTGCCGGTCGTTGCTTCCAACCAGTCCTCACTGCCGGAAGTTTGCGGTGACGCCGCGCTGCTGGTGGATCCCAAAGATCCGGAGGCGCTCGCGGCGGCACTGCGCCAGGTGATCCAAGACCCCGCGCTGGCGTCGGAGCTTGCATCCCGCGGACTGGAACGCGCTCGCCGCCGGCCGTGGCGCGTGGCCGCGGAAGAGACCTTGCGCGTCTATGACGAGCTTCTTTCTTAGGTTACGAGCCGTGCGCGCGACGAGGGGTGCTTGACTTTACGGCCGCCGCTCGTCTAGCGTGGTGATTTCGCCGGACGACCCTGCCGGCGGGAACCGGAGCGATGAGCGCACAGGAAAGTCGTCCCATGATCCTCCTCGACCAGAGACTCGAATCGTCTCTGGAGAGTGTCGATCACACCGAGCAAAAGACCGTCGCTCTGGCGCAGGAGTCGGGCTTCTCAGCGGAGGAAACCTACCGGTTGGGCTACGCGGTTCGCGAGGCGCTGGTCAATGCCGTCGTTCATGGGAACCGCTACAGCGCCAACAAGGCGGTGCACTTCAAGGTGACCCGGACGCCGCGCGGGATTGAGGTCGTGATTGAGGATCAAGGTTCGGGGTTCATTGCGGAAATGCAGGGGGATCCGTTGGCGCAGGAGAACCTGATGAACCAGTCAGGTCGAGGTCTGGCGTTAATACGGGCCTTCACGGACGAGTTGCTGGTTGAGCGCACCGCGCAGGGTGGTACTCGCGTTATACTACGGAAGTTTCTGCCGCCCGAGGCCAGATGACCGGCCGCGTTTCCGTTCGGCCCCGGAGAGTTTTGGGCTGGAGTTTCCTCAAGTTTTGAAGGAGGTTATTTATCCGTGAGCGTTAAACTGATCACCCGCCAGGTCGGGGATGTGACCGTGATTGACGCCGTCGGCCGAATCACGCTCGGTGAAGGCTCTTCGACGTTCCGTGAGATCGTCAAGGATCTCGTCAACAAAGGCAATAAGAAGATGTTGCTCAACCTCGCCGAGGTCAGCTACATCGATTCGTCCGGCATCGGGGAGTTGGTAAGCGGCTTTACCAGCGTCAGCAACGCGGGTGGCAGCCTGAAGCTCCTGAAGTTGACCAAGCGGATCCAGGATCTGTTGCAGATTACGAAGCTGTACACGGTCTTCGAAGTGTTTGACGACGAAGCGAAGGCGCTAGCCAGCTTCTAGTCGACGAGCAGTCGCTTCGGACCCTTCATCTCCCGGCCCGGCAGCACGATCGGCCGCCGGGCTTGGGTGATGGTGTATTCGCCTGTCCGGCCGCGTGTGTTAAACTTACCTTTTGTCCCCTGGAGCTTCTTTTCGTGGATCGCATCACCCGGCATGAGTTGAAGTCCGACCAATTCGTCGAGCAGGTCGGCCAAATTGTTGAAAACGTTGAGGCGCATCGGTCGCAGTTCATCCGCTATGGCATCGCCGCCATTGCGGTTATCATGGTTGGCGCCGGTATTTACTGGTTCTTGCATCACCGCAAGGAAGTGCGGGAGGCCGATCTCGGAGCGGTGATGCGCACGTGGACCGCGCCGGTCGGCGGCGCTCCGGCGGAGTATTCCTTCGCTACTGCTGAGAGCAAGGAGAAGGCGATCGCGAAGGTCCTCAGCGAGTTTGTGGCGAAGCACTCCGGGTCGAAGGAGGCGGGCGTTGGTGATTACCTGCTGGGGATCAGGGCGGCCGATCAGGGCAAGTTCGACGATGCGGAGCGCTATTTCAAACTGGCGGTTGACGATGCAGGCAAGGAGTATGGCTCGCTGGCCAAACTCGCCCTAGCCGACATTTACTCCGCCAAAGGCAAGTCCGCCGAGGCTGAGAAGCTGCTCAAGGATCTGATGGACCACCCGACCGTGATGGTTTCGAAAGATCAGGCGCTGATCTCACTCGCCCGTCTGTACTCGAAGACGAAGCCGGCTGAAGCCCGCAAATTGATCGACCCGCTGCTTCGAAGTCCGGACACCAGCGCGGGCCGCATCGCCACGGCATTGATGACTGAGGCCAGTTCAACCAGCAAGTGACGTCATCCGGGCTTCGATTTCCGGTTCGGGAGTTGCGGGGCCGGCGCTATCCGGAGCCCCCGCATCCATATCGGACCGAATTTCAGCGGGACCGGGATCGCATCGTACACGCCCGTGCGTTTCGCCGTTTGGAAGGCAAGACGCAAGTCTTCGGCGAGCGCCTCTCCGACCACTTCCGTAATCGCCTGACGCATACGATTGAAGTCGCCCAGATTGCGCGCACCGTCGCGGTCTGCCTGTCGCTGGATGAGGATTTCACGGAAGCGCTGGCACTGGCGCACGACATCGGGCATCCGCCCTTCGCCCACTCCGGCGAGGAGGAGCTGAACCGCCAGATGCAGCGCTTCGGCGATCGTTTCAACCACAATCTCCACGCGCTCCACATTGTGGAAAGATTCGAACAACGATACGCCCGCTTCCCGGGCCTGAATCTCACCTTCGAGGTGCGCGAGGGCATCGTGAAACACTCGCGGGATTTTGAGCCCGGTGAGATGCCCGAGTTCGACGAGTACCTGGCCGGGTTGCGCCCCCCGCTCGAAGCGCAACTGATCGATCCGGCCGACGAGATTGCGTACAACACCGCCGATCTGGATGATGCCTTTTCAGCGGAGTTCTTCCGGCTGGACGAAATCGCCGGAGCCGTTCCGCATTACGGCGGACTGCTGGAGGAGATTCGGAACCAGTTCCCGGCGGCGGAACAGGGGGTGCAATTCCAGGAAATTCTGCGCCGCTTGATCAATCTCCTGGTTTCTGGCCTGATCGAAGGGACGCGGCAGGCCGTGCTGGAGAGCGGAGTCCAGACACTGGAAGAAGTGCGGAGTCACCCCGTCCGGCTGGCCTGCCTTTCGGCGACTGCCCGGGACGCCGGAATTGGGCTGAAGCGTTTTCTAACGGAGCGGGTGTATACAGCGCCGCCACTGGTGCACGAGCGGGTGCAGGCGACCCAGACCATTGGCAGGCTTTTCGAGTTCCTGTACTCGCACCCCGGGGAATTGCCGTCGCAACACCGGACGCGGATGGAGCAGTTGCCTTTGCAGCACGTGGTCTGCGATTACATTGCCGGCATGACCGACGTGTTTTGCCGGCGCACCGCGAGCAGGTTACTGGGCTGACCGGCGCTGTTGGCGGTTTCAGTTTTCGGCGCCGTGCTCGATCAGGTGTGACAGTTCGGCCTTGCGCACCGAGTACACTTTGCGCAACATCCGGCACAGTTCGTCGGCGACCTTCTGAGGGTTCTCGTCGCCGGCCAGATCCACTTCCACCTTAAGATAGAAATCAATGCATCTCATCATTTGGATGGTACGATAGCGGCGTTGAGAGGGGTACATGGGCGAGAAGAATCTCTGTGGTCTTTGCGATTTGCGGCCGTCCCGGCGTCTTTGCCCCTCGCTGCACAAAGAGATCTGCGCGGTGTGCTGCGGAACAGGGCGCGAAGAAACCATAGACTGCCCGCTCGACTGCGAATACCTGCGCGATGCACGGCGTCACGAGAAACTGCCGCCGCTGGATCCAAAGACCCTGCCCAACCCGGAAATCGAGCTGTCCGACCAGTTCATGAACGAGCACCAGCAACTGGCGATCGTTCTCGGACGGTTGCTGCTTATTGCTGCCGTGGAAACGCCGGGAGCCGTCGATCTCGACATGCGCGAAGCGCTCGAAGCCATTGTCAAAACCTACAAGACAGCCGAGTCTGGCCTGATCTACGAATCCCGTCCCGCGAACGCCATCGCCGCGCGCGCCGCCGATCGGTTCACGCTCGAGCTGCAGCGGTTCCGCGAGGACGTGGTGAAGCGCTCTGCTTCCCACACCATTCGTGACAAGGACATTCTGGGCGTGCTGGCGTTCTGGCAGCGAATGGAGTACCAGCGCAGCAACGGCCGCCGCAAGGGCCGGGCCTTCATCGAGTCGCTTTACGCGCTCCTGCCGCCGCCGCCCGATGAGGGAGTGAGCCAGGGCGGCCTCGTCGCCACGGGTTGATACCGCGGAGAGATGGTATGCGCGCCCGGCTCATCAGATCCCGCGAAATCGGCCCCGAGGTCCGTCATTTCGTCTTCGATGTCCCCGCCACGGACCGCCTGGATTATACGCCCGGCCAGTTCGTTTCTTTCTCCCAGGACATTCTCGGGAGGGCGGTGACCCGCGCCTATTCGATCGCTTCCGCCCCCGCCGGCAGCCACTTCGAGCTGTGCCTGAACCGCGTTAAAGACGGGGCCTTCTCCCCCTGGCTGTTCGAGATGCAGCCCGGCGACACGGTTGAGATGCAGGGACCGCTGGGTTACTTCGTGCCCCGGTCCCCTTTCCGCGATTCGATCCTCGTTGCCACCGGAACGGGCATCGCGCCGTTTCGGGCCTACCTTCAATGGCCGCCGATCGTGGAAACCGGGAGTAAGATCACCCTGCTCTTCGGAGCGCGCTATCGGGAAGGATTGGTTTACCACGCCGAATTCGAGCAGCTCGAGCGAACGCGGCCCGGCTTCCGTTTCATCCCGACCATTACCCGCCCCGACACGGATTGGCATGAGCGCACCGGCTGGGTGCAGCAGTTCCTCGACGAGGGTCTGGAAGGCCGCCTCGATGTGGACGTTTACATCTGCGGCCTGCGAGCGATGGTGGACGACGTGCGCGAAATCTTGAAGCGCAAAGGCCTGACCCGGCAGCAGCTCATCTACGAGAAGTACAACTGATCCCACGGCTCCGCGCCTGCGATCGTGCGCGGGGTCGAAACCTCGCCCGTGCTCCCTCAGGGAATGTGCCGGATC
>JBEKHU010000120.1:0-7585 GCA_050012115.1 Bryobacteraceae bacterium
CAGCCCCAACAACCGGCAGATCTCGAAATGCTCCCGAGTCTGCGGCATCAGCGACTCGTCGGCCGCGATCACGAACATCACGATGTCGATACCCGCCGCGCCGGCCAGCATGTTCTTGATGAAGCGGTCATGGCCCGGCACATCGACAAAACCGAGGCGCAGCTCCCCGTGCTCCAGGTGCGCAAACCCCAGGTCGATCGAGATGCCCCGCTCCTTCTCCTCCTTCAGCCGGTCGGTGTCGATTCCCGTGAGCGCGCGGACCAGCGCCGTCTTGCCGTGGTCGATATGTCCCGCCGTGCCGACGATAATGTTCTTCATGCGGGCTCTGCTTCTACTGATCCTCGCTTGCGCGAGTCTTCCGGCACAATGGCCTCGCGTGAAGCCGGAACCGGCCCAGCAGCCACAGCCCCCTGCCGACGCGGCGAAGGCGGCGCCCGCAGGCGTATCGAGCGACAGCAGCGGCCAGAACACCGTGTTTCGTTCTTCTTCGGCTCTCGTGCGCATCAATACGCAAGTACTCCGTGCGGGACGCGCGGTCGGCGGTCTGGCGCAAGCCGACTTTCTCGTTCTGGATGAACGGGAACCCGTCCCGCTCGCAGCCTTCGGCCGCGACAGCGAGCCGCTGCAGGTGATTCTCCTGTTCGATGTGTCCGGCAGCATGAGCAAGATCCTCGTGGAGATGGCAGCAGCAGCCGAAAAGGCCCTCGCAAGTCTCCACCCGGAGGATCAGGTCGCCGTTCTGGTCTTCGGGCGAAGGATGTTGCCGCTGCTCGATCCCACCAACGACCGACGCGCCGCGGCGCGCATGATCCAGGAATCGCCGCTCGAACGGGATGTCGGCGCCGGCAGCAATCTCAACGGCGCCATTCTGGAAACGCTGGACTGGCTCTCGAAGCAGCAGCCCTTCGCGGGCCGGCGTTCACTCATCGTCCTCACCGACAACAAAGGCATGCACTACCAGACGCCTGATGAAAAGGTCCTGCGCTCCCTGGCCGGAATGGACGTCACATTGAACGCGATCGTCTCGCCGGACGCGCGGCCGCCGAAGCCCGTGCCGCCCGGGGCTGATGCGAACCCCGATTTCACTCCGCTCGACGTTTTCAGACTGGCGAAAGAGACCGGCGGCGACGTCTTCCGCGCCGACAGGGCAGGCGGGCGTTTCATCGAGATGATGGAACGTGTCCGCCTGAGATACGACCTTGCCATCCACCCGCAAGCGGGACCTGATGGCTCCTTCCGGCGCCTGGAAGTCCGGCTCACTGACGCCGCGCGCGCACGGCTGGGCAAGGTTGAGATTCGCGCGCGCACAGGCTATTACACCCTGGCGCCCGCGCCATAGCCGGCAGTCCGTGGCGCTAGGGCCTTCCGCCGATTCGAGTCTTGCGGCCCTTCATCCGCCACAGAGCATAGCCGACGATCGTCTTGGCGTCCTGAATGCGGCCGCTTTCGATCATCGCGGCGATCTCTTGCATCGGGAACCAGCGGGTCTCGATGCGCTCGTCCTCCATCGGCGTGGCCGCGCCAGCCGTCAAGTCCTGGGCGACGAAGATCGTCATGCGCTCTGCAACGTAGCCGGGGCTGACGAAAAAGAAACCCAGCTTCAACCACTTCCTCGCGCGGAAGCCCGTCTCCTCAACCAGTTCGCGTTTGGCCGCTTTCAGCGGCGTTTCCCCCGGATCGACGCGGCCCGCGGACAATTCCCACAGATAGGCGCGCGCCGGCAACCTGTACTGGCGAACCAGAAGCAGGCGACCCCTCTTGTCGATGGGCATCATAACGGCCGATCCGCAGTGCTGCACGACGGCGCGCTTGATCTCGAATCCGCCTGGGTCCACGGCGTGGTCCATCGTCACCCAGAAGATGGGCGTGCGGCAGATCTCTTGGCTGGAAATGAGTTTCATGGGCATAGAAACTTAGGAGCTGTGGAGCGCAGCGGCGAAAGCGCCGGCTTCCCGCGTATTCATCACATCATCCTTGGACAACCACCCGCGACGGGCCATCGTCACGCCAAAACGCATATTCGAAAGATGTTTCGGATGGTGCGCATCTGTCGAGACGACAAACTTCACTCCGAGCGTCTTGGCGCGCCGCAGCAACGCGGCATGCAGATCGAGCCGTTCCGGGCTGGCGTTGATCTCCATCCAGACGCCGCGCCGCGCGGCCTCCGCGGCGATGCGGTCGAAGTCGTAGACGTAGGCCTCGCGGTGCAGGAGCACGCGCCCCGTCGGATGGCCGAGCGCTTTCACGGACGGACTCTCCAGTGCGCGCAATAGCCGGCCGGTCATTTCAGCGGATTCCAGGTTCATGTAGCTATGTACGCTGGCAATGATGTAGTCGAGTTCGGCCAGCGCGTCTTCGCTCAGGTCCATGCGGCCGTCGCGCAGGATGTCGCACTCGAGTCCGGAGAAGACGCGCATGCCTCGGTCTTCCCTGTTGAACGCGCGGACCTGGCCTGCGAAATCGACGGCGCGCCGTTCATCCAGGCCGTTCGCCATGGCCAGCGCCTTCGAGTGGTCGGTAATGGCAATGTAGTCGTACCCCAGAGCCCGGGCGGCCTCGGCCATCTCTTCCAACGTGCCGCGCCCGTCGCTCTCTCGGGTATGCATGTGCAGGTCGCCGCGGATGTCGACCTGTTCCAGCAGCGCGGGCAGTTCACGCCGTTCGGCAGTTTCGATTTCACCCAAATTCTCGCGCAGCTCCGGAGGGATCCACTCGAGACCGAGCGCCGCGTAAATCTCCTCTTCGCTGCGCGAGGCCACCACTGCGCCGTCGTCGAGTCGTGACAGGCCGTATTCGTTCAACGTCATGCCCATACGCTGCGCGCGCTGCCGCAAATGGACATTGTGTTCCTTGCTGCCAGTGAAATACTGCATCGCCGCGCCATAGCTCTCTTCGGGCACGGCGCGCACGTCCACCTGGATGCCTTCCAGCCCGAAACGAGCACTGGCCTTGTTGGCGCCGTGTCCCAGGACTTCGTGGACGCGCGGATGTCCGATGAATCGGTCGAGCGCGGCAGCCGCTCCAGGCCCGCTCACCAGCAGGTCGAGATCGCCGACAGTCTCCTTGCCCCGGCGCAGGCTGCCCGCGGGCGTCACCCGTTCGACGCCCGGAGTTTCGCGCAGATACGCCGTCAATTCTGCGGCCGTGGCAGTGGCGAAGCCGAGCAGAAACCGGCCGGCGCTCTGGCGGTAGTGGCTCAAGCCCCGCAGGATCTTCTCCTCGAGCTTGGCGCCCATGCGCGGCAGTTGCTGGAGCTTGTGGTCGTTGCAGAGCTGCTCGAGCTCCTCCAGGGTCGAAACGCGGAAATGGTCCCACAGGGTCCGGATGGTCTTCGGGCCCAGACCGGGGATTTTCAACATCTCCAGTGCGGTCGGCGGGTATCGCTCCAGCAGTTGGTCGCGCCGCTCGAAGCTGCCGCGCCGGCAGATCTCCTCAAGCACGGCAGCCAACCCCTTGCCGATGCCGGGAATCTCGGTCAACTTGCGGGCAGGATCCTTGAGGATGTCCTCAATGCGCTCCGGGTAACTCTCGATGACGCTCGCGCCGTTGCGGTAGCTGCGAATGCGAAAGCCGTCCTCTTCCGCAATCTCCATCAGATCGGCGGTCTCGCTTAGGAGGCGTGCGATCTCGACGTTTTCCACGACATCTGTCCCCCTTGCGTGATTTTAGCTGCCCGCACAGCCGGAGCTATTCCGGACAGTTCTGGCGCAGGCCGCGCGGATGGGGCTCCACGTGGACCAGCACGTCGGCAACCCACGGCAGGTCCGCCTTCACCTTGTTCCGCACCTGTTCGGCGATGGAGTGAGAGGCGCGGACCGTCAGATCGGGATCGACCTCCAGGTGCAGATCCACGTGGTACCGCAGCCCCGTCTTACGAGCAAAGCACTTCTCCACTTGGAGCGCGCCGGCGACCGTCATTGCGGAGGCGCGGATGGCCTTCATTGCCCCGCGCCCCGGCATTGTATCCATCAAGTGCAAGGCGGTTTCGCGAACTACCCGGAATCCCAGCACGACGATGATGACGCCGACGGCGACGCCGCCGATAGGATCGGCATGGCGGCACTGGACGGGGAACAGGACGGCAAGAGCGACAGCCAGCAGCGCCACGCCGCCCGAGAAGATGTCGACGGTGTCATTCCACGCGTCCGCAATCATCGCGGAACTGCCGATCCGCCGCCCCGTGCGCATCTTGTAGGCCGACAGGAACGCTTTCAACACAATCGAAAGAGCCAGCGGCCACATTGCATAAGCCGCCGGCGCATGCCGTTCCGATGACAGCAGGGCCATCGAGCGCCAGGCGATGACTATGCCCATCAGGCCGAGAACATGGCCCAGCAGGAGCCCGGTGAGGGTCTCAAACCGCCCATGGCCGTAAGGATGTTCTTCGTCCGGCGGACGGGCGGCGACTAAGAGGCTGATAAGAACGGCCAGGGAGGACAGAACGTCCGCCGCGCTCTCGACTCCGTCGGCGATCACGGCCTGGGAGCCCGCCTGCCAGCCGATCAGGATCTTGGCGACAGCCAAAGCCCCGCTGATGGCCATCCCCGCCAGAGCTGCGCGAATCCCCAGCCTTGCTGCATCCACTTCCATCGAGAATAGCGCATTCTGCCCGCCCGCCTCGTCTCTGTGTTGCTCCATTATCTTGAAAGCATTACACTTGAAACACAGCCTGAGTTGTGCCCACAGGGGGGGCGTCCGCCGGGCCAACGCGTGGCGTTTTTGAGCGCGCCGGGGATCACGCCTCTTCGATGGGACAATCAGGTTTTGTGGCGGTACGCCGCTTCTTATCGCTGCGGCCGGTCGAATGAACTTAGTCTGAGAAACTCTACCCGTAAGGAGGGGCACAAAAATGGAAGAAATCAGAAAAGCCCCAGCCATCCCGAAGCGTCCTGGAATGGACAAGACAGCTCAGAACATACAGGAAGCGTTCCTCAACAACGCTCGCAAGGAGAAGATCTTCCTGACGATCTACTTGATGAGCGGAGTCAAGCTCTCTGGTCGCATCAAGAGTTTTGACAAGTACTCCGTGATTCTCGAGACCAACAACCAGGAACAGCTGATCTTCAAGCACGCCATCTCCACGGTTGTCGTCTCCCGCCCCGTCTATGGAAGCCCGGCCGTCCATCCGGCCTCCGCGTCCGCGGGCGCCCCGGCTCCCTCAGCCGGCGGGGAAACGCCGGAGGTCTAACACGGCAGGTCCGGCCGGCGAAAGAGCAATCCTGGCGGCGGTGGAATTGACCTCGCGCCGGAAACCCGGCATTCCGGCACGCGATTCCTTTCCCGCGGAGCAGTCGCTCGAGGAATTGGCGGTTCTCGCGGAGAGCGCGGGCGCGGATGTCCAGGATCGGATTCTGCAGCAGCGGCCCTCATTCGACCCCGCCACGCTCGTTGGGTCCGGCAAACTGGACGAGTTGAAGGCGCTGGTGGCCTCCCGTGAAGCCGATCTCGTCATCTTCGACCACGAACTCAGCGGCATGCAGCAGCGCAACCTAGAGAAGGTGCTTGGTTGCCGCGTGGTGGACCGCAATCAGTTGATTCTGGACATCTTTGCCCGGCGTGCCCGCACCCGCGAGGGCCAGCTTCAGGTGGAGTTGGCACAGCTCAACTACCTGCTGCCACGGCTCACCGGCCGAGGCACGGCCATGTCACGGCTCGGCGGCGGCATCGGTACCCGCGGCCCCGGCGAGACACAGCTCGAAACCGACCGCCGCCGCATCAACAAGCGTCTCAAGAAGATCGCAGACGAGCTGGAGGCGGTGCGCAGCTCGCGCGGCGTGCAGCGGCGCCAACGCCAGGCTGTCCCGCTGTTGACACTCGCCCTGGCGGGTTACACCAACGCCGGGAAATCCACTCTCTTCAACCGGCTGACGAAGGCCGATGTACTGGCCGACGCGCGCATGTTCGCAACCCTCGATCCGACCGTCCGCCACCTCACCCTGCCTTCGCGCCGGCGGGTCCTGTTGAGCGACACGGTCGGCTTTATCCGGCAACTGCCGACTACCCTCGTGAAGGCGTTCCGCGCGACGCTGGAAGAGGTGGTCGAGGGGGCGCTCATCCTCCACGTGATCGACGCTGCCGCTCCGGCAGCCTCCGAACACAGCGCCCACGTCCGGGCGGTCCTGGCCGAGATTGGCGCTGAGAAAACGCCTCAGTTGCTGGTGTTGAACAAGCTCGATCTCCTGGAGCCGGAGCTCGCTCGCCAGGAATCGATTCGGGCACGCCTCGCGGGCCAGGCGGGTGGCGCTGCGGCGGTTTGGATCTCCGCCCGCACCGGCGCCGGAATGCAGGATCTCCTCGCGGCGATCGACCGGGCCTTGCCGGAGGATCCAGTCGTCCACGCCGTATTCCTTTTTCCGCCCGCGGAGTATGCCCGCATCTCGTTCTTGCACGAGTTCGCGCTGGTGCGGGAGGAAAGATACACCGAGGAGGGGTGCTATGTCGCTACGGAGATCCCGCAATCGGTCCGCAGGCAGGTGTCCGCCTTCGAAGTGCATCATTTGACGTGATTTGTTACACCTACGGCCACCTCAGGTTGTGGAAATTAATGTGCATATTCCCGGGGCCTCTATCGCAAGTGAGTGCACTACAAGAACTTAGAATTCACAAGATTTCCACAGGAAGCTGTCGGGCCGCGTGTTGCGGAATTGTGAACAATTGATGATCAGGGTATGCTCGGGTTGAGGCGATGAATATCCCCAATGCGCTGACGCTTCTTCGGATCTTCTTCGTCCCGCTCCTGGTCGCGGTCCTCGTCCAGGAGAAGCTCCAGGTGCAGTGCGGCCCGTGGCTGCTGTCCAGCGAGATGGTCGCGTTGGCTATCTTCCTTGCGGCGGCGTTCACCGACTTGCTGGACGGGTACCTCGCCCGGCGCTGGAATCAGATTACGACGGTGGGCATGCTCCTGGACCCCATCGCGGACAAGTTGCTGATTTCCGCCGCTCTCATTGCCCTGGTCCAGGTGCATCGCGTGCCCGGCTGGATAGCCGTCCTGATCATCGGCCGCGAGTTCGCCGTTTCAGGGCTCAGGAGCATTGCCGCCAGCGAAGGTTATACGATCGCGGCCGGCGAACTCGGCAAGTCGAAGATGGTCGCACAGGTGGCGGCGATCTCCCTGGTGCTGTTGAGCGTCGACTTCCCCGTCTATGAAGTGGCGGCGCGCGTCTGTCTCTGGGGCGCCATGGTGTTCGCCCTGCTCTCCGCCGCCGACTACTTCCGCCAGTTCTGGCGCAAGGTCGACGAGAGCGTCAAGGCGCGCCGGCGAATCGAACTGCTTCAATTGGAAGGCGAGCGGCGCAAGGCCTCGCTGCGCACCGGCGGCGAGAAGAGTCCGCTCTAACCGGCTACTGCTTCACCGGCGCCGGCTCAGCGGTTGCAATGGGGCGGTACTCTCCGTTCAGCACCTCGATCGAACGCACTTGTCCCTTGGGCCCGATTTCGGGCAGCGTCTTCCCCTTGAGGCGCAGCGTGACAGCTCCCGCATTGCCGAATCGCAACCGCAGAGTGCCGGCGGTAGCGAATCCCACCAACGAGCCGGCATGGAGCATCGCCCCATAAAAGCGCTTCCCATCGCGCCAGCCATCCACCC
>JBEKHU010000121.1:0-7581 GCA_050012115.1 Bryobacteraceae bacterium
CATCGCCTCGACGGCGATCTGCGCGTGCCAGTGGTCGGGAGTAGCGATGATCACGGCGTCGATGTCCTTGCGGCTCAGGACCTCGCGATGGTCGCGCGTCGTAAAGATGTCCTGGCCCCAATGCTCCCTGGCGCGGGTCAGGCGGCCCTCGTAGACGTCGCAGACGGCCACCAGTTTTGTGCCCGGCACGCTGATCGCGGTCTCAGTGTCGCCTTGGCCCATGATGCCGCAGCCGATGGTGGCGAATTGAATGCGATCGTTGGGGCTGGAAGCGGCTTGTTGCGCCAGGGCGGCCGGGAGCGTGAGGCCGGCCGCGCTGCTGGCTTGCAGAAAGTGTCGGCGGGTAGATGCCATGGCACCTATTGTATTGCGTATCGGCGCTGCCTTTGCGGGGCCAGGTCAGGCGCCGCCGCGGCGCCGAGCCGGAGGGGCATGCAATTCACACGTGCGGAGTGAGAGAATTGCAGCGTCCGGCAGCGCGGAGGCGCGACGCGGAACGAGGCGGAAGGAGATAAGGAGGGATTTCAGATGCGATTTCGACGCTCCGAACTCCTGCTCGATTTTTTCTTCCTCTACATGGCCGCGGCGGCGTTTGCGATCGGCGTGCCGCCGGGGACGCGTTCACTCATCGTGACGCTGAACGTGGCGCTGGCCGGCTGGTCGTGCCTGTTCGCCTGGGCGCACCCGGGGCGGGGCTTCCACCTGCTCGACCGCGTGCGCGACTGGTGGCCGCTGGCGGGGCTACTGGTCGCATTGCGGGAGACGTCCTGGCTGAGCCTGGTCCGCACGCCCGGCGAGGTGGAATCGACACTGATTCAATGGGACCGCGCAGTGCTAGCCGATAGCGGCCTCAAACTGCTGCTTGACGCCGGCACGCCCGTGGTTCCGGGCGCCCTCGAGCTGGCATACCTGCTGGCCGCGGTGCTGCCGGTCGTGATGGTGGCGCTGTTCTACGCCGCCGGCGAGCGCGACCGTCTCGACGACGCGTGGAGCATTGTCCTTCTGGCCGTGCTGAGCGTCTTCGCCATCTGGCCGTGGATGCCGATGGAGCCGCCACGCCTGGTGTTCCCCGGGGAACTGCTCCCGCCGCAGGCGTGGCCGCGGCAACTCACGCTGGCGGTAGTCAATTATGCTGGCGGCCGCACGGGCGCGTTCCCCAGCGCGCGCGTCGCCTTGGCCTTCGCCGTGCCCTTCGCGCTGTTGCGGCTGCTGAAAGGCAGGCTGGCCGTGGGGCTGGCCGGGCTGGCGCTGGCCTTCGTGGTGGCACTCGCGGCCGTCTATTGCCGCTACCACTACGCCGCCGACGTCGTGGCTGGATTCGTCGTGGCCTGCGTGGCGGGCATCGCCGGCCTCGTGCTGACGCGCGCCGTGAAAAGTCCCTGGGAAGGACGGGAGGAGATGTTCTGAGCCCTGTAGAGTGCGCCTCCGCCCCCCATCAGGGCTTATTGGAGGATGCAGCAGGCGCCGGAGAGCTGCCTGCGGGCGTACTTGGCGTGGACTCCTTCGTTTTGGCAGAAGTCTCCTTGGCGGACTCTTTGCCTTCGCCTGCCTTGGCCGTGCCGGTCGAATCACCCTGGTTGCCGTTCGATCCGCCGTTGGATCCGCTCTTTTTCGCGTAGTCGGTCGCGTACCAGCCGCTGCCCTTGAATTGGAAGGACGGCGCCGTCATCTGGCGTTCGACCGCGCCGCCACAGTCAGCGTGCACCTTCAGCGGAGCGTCAGAGAACTTCTGCAGAACTTCAAAGACTGCGTCGCACTTGTCGCACTTGTATTCATAGAGAGGCATTTCGATCGTTCCCGACTTTGCTATTCAATTCCATTATGAGCGCTTGCGACAGACAGCAGGTCTTCTCCAGCCGCAACGCTCGCGGGCGCGCGCAACTCCTGCCGCCGGGCCTCAGTCCGCGTGCGCGGCCTCAGCCGTCACGGGCTCCCAAACGTAAGCGATGAAGCGCGCCTTACGGGAGTTTCTTCTTCCCCTGGTCGGCGTGCTCCTTCACCAATTCCGGCGAGGGGGCAGCGGGCAATGGCGCGACCACCGGTTCCGCCGCGGTCTTGGCGGCACTCACTGGCGCGGCGCCGTTCAGCACATCGAGCGCCTTCTTCAGCACGGGATCCTCGCCCGGTTTCCTGGCCGGCGGCGTTTGCTCCTCCGGCGCAACCTCTTCTACCTCTTCCAACGGTTGGCCTTCGATGTCGTTCACCATGTACTCCGGCACCACCGGAGTATCCTGGATCGCTTTGCCCAAAGGCGAATAATACTTCGCGACGGCCAGCAGCACAGCTCCCCCGTCGTCGGTGCGGATGATCTTCCGCACGGCCGCGTCGCCAAAGGTGCGCTCGCCGACCACCTGCGCCCGCTTGTTGTCCACCAGGGCGGCCGCGGCAATCTCCGCCGCGCCCAGCGTGCCGCGGTTGGTCAGGACGACCATCGGGCCGCTGAAGATCGCCTTGGACGGGTCGGCCTCGAAGCTCTGCTTGGGCATCTTCTGGCCCTGCAGCGTGGCGATCGTCCCCTTCTCGAGGAACAGGTTCGCCAGGGCGATCCCTTCTTCGGCCGAACTCACCGCGTCGTGCCGCAGGTCGAGCACCAGGCGCTTGGCCCCGCGCTTTTCGATTTCCTTGACGGCCGATGCCACTTGGGCCGCCTTGCCGGCGCTCAGATCCTGCACCTGCACCAGTCCCGTCTGGCTGTCGGCCATCCGCACCACAATCGGCGGCGTCTTGGTCTCGGCTCGCGTCAGCTTGATCGTGACCGGGTCGGGCTTGCGCAGCCGCAGAACAGTCAGATCCACGGTCGTTCCGGCGTCGCCCTCGAGCAGCAGGTCGGCGAAAGCCAGCGGCATGTCGCGCGTCTGAATCCCGTTGATCGATTCGACGATGTCGCCGGTCGAGATGCCCGCCTTGTCAGCGGGAGAGCCGGAGATCGCGTCCACGACGTTGATCTCGTAGCCGTACTTGCGGCTCAACACCAGTCCGACACCCGCTCTTTTCAGCTCTTTGGCTTTCGTGTACTGTTTGTACTGGTCGGCGTTCAGATAGCTGGCGAAGGGATCGATGGAGACCAGCAGTCCGTTGATTGCGCCCAGAGTGACATTCTTCATGTCGGGCTCTTCCACATAGTCCGACTTGATCTTTGCAAAGACCTCGGCGTAGACGCTCAGGTGCCGGTACGGCGCCGCCGGATCCTCAGCCGCCTGCCGGCTTTGGCCCACCAGCGAGCCGGCCAGAATCAGCGTCACCAGGACGCTGGAAACGCCCACCACAATGTACTTGAATGCTCGGTTCATAAGTTTACGGCTGTGCTCGGTTCTCCCAGTTTTCCCAGCGGAGCCGGGACCGCTCCTAATTCAGAAGTATAGCAGGCGCCGGCCAAGCCGTTCCCTCCTGCTCTCAGGCGCCGCTATGCGCTGTGTCCAGGTAGCTCCTCGAAGCTGCCCATTCGCGATGCAAGTCGCTGATTCCGATAGATTCCTCTATCCGGAACTGCACCCGGTCGGAGCGGCTTCCTCCAATCCGTTACATGCCGTTAGACGCGCCGCGGCGGAAACGGTTGTATAAACCTTCGCCCGGGCGCCGCCGAGGGAAGGACGCGGCGCGCGCGCCCGGCCTCTGTCCAGGACCACACGCCCGGCGCTCCAGCTCGTCGCGGGGACGCACTGAGTACGCGGCGTGCAGAGAACATAACCCGCATGACTCTGCTAGAGAATAAGTAGTATTCGATTCTTTTGATATTCGAACCGCCGGATGGAGCGGTACTAGTCTGCCCTAGAACTACTAGTACTAGAACCGCTTTACTTTTCAGAGCAAGATGCCGGAAGTTTCTTCCGATCCCAACTTTCTTGGTGTACAATTACATTGCCTGGGATTCCACAATGAGAAGACCAGGAGGTGTCACTTTAGCGACTGGTGGTTCAATTGCAACGCCGCTCCGTACTCACGATCTTGCCCCCCCCCGGACGGCTGGAGGGGGTTCAAATTCCCGTCCGCGGGCGGCAGTTTAGTCGTTGCGGTTCAGTCCCGTTTCAGCCATCGGAGTGTGAGGACGGTTGTGGAGTTCCAGTCGCGCAAAGCGTTCGCGCGGAGCGATCGGGTCACTCGATTCGACTGATTGGAGGAGTCAAACAGTGACTTATCTAACCAATTTCGTTCGTGACGAACAGGCGCAGGACATCGTCGAGTACACGCTCCTCTTGGCCGTCGTTGCACTGGCTGCCGGTGCTGCCTGGGTGGGCTTCGGTACGGGCACCTCGACCATCGTGTCCGTCCGGGACGTCGACCTGATGTGCGCCGCCGCCGTCGCGCGTTAGTCGTTGCTGCTCTTCTGACCCTGGTGCCTGTTTCGGAATCCTTCACGCCGCTCCCTCCCCGCTCTTTTTCAACGCCTTGATCCTGTTGTTCACGGTTTCCATCCCGAATCTCGTCCCCGCGCGGCACGCAATCGCGGTGGAGTTTGGATATGCTTGTTGAGCGCCAGCGCTCGCCCGCGGCCGCTGGGCCTGCGCTTCCGGCTCAAGCCAACCTCGACCGACGGATGGGACAACCATGATGCAATCGCATAAGACCAGCGCATACCCCGTCTTCCTCGCCTTCCTGGCCATGGGCTTCGCCGACGCGGCCGGGCCGTTTGTCGGTCTGGCGAAGGAACAGTTCCAGCTCTCTAACTTCACCGCGCAACTCGTCACCTTCACCGGCTTCCTGATGTTCGGCGTGCTATCGCTGCCGATGGGCGTTTTCCAGGATCGCGCGGGCAAGAAAACAGTTCTTCTGATGGGATTGTCCGTCATGCTCGCTGGCATTCTCATCCCTGCGCTGATGGGGTTATCGACCTTTCCGATCTTCCTCGTGACCGTGCTGCTGCTCGGCGCCGGCGCAACCATTCTACAGGTCGCCGGCAACCCGATCATGCGCGACGTCTCGCCGGAAGGGAAGTACTCGCGCAACCTCTCTCTGGCGCAGTTCGTGAAGGCCATCGGCTCGCTGTCGGGGCCGGTGATTCCGGTCGTCGCGGCGCGCTACTTCGGCGCCGGGTGGAACGTGATCTTCCCGATTTACAGCGCGGCCGTGCTAGTGACCATCCTAGCCAACTTGACGCTGAAGGTGAACGAAGAGCGTGCGCCGGACCACACGCCAGCCACTTTCGGTTCGTCTTTCGCCATGCTGGGTAACGGCTACGTCGCGATGATGGTCCTGGCGCTGTTCCTGTATGTCGGTGCGGAGGTGTCGGTGAGTTCGGGCATCCCGCTTTATCTGCAGGACCGCTTCCACGTGGACCTCAACAAAGTCGGCCTGCTGGGGACCGGCCTGTTCTTCCTCGCGCTGACCATCGGGCGCTTCTCGGGCGGTGTACTGCTGACCTGGATGAAGCCCCGGACGTTCCTCTTCCTTACGTGCCTGCTGTCCCTGGCTGGCTTGCTGGCAATGTTCTTCCCCAGCCAGACGGTGGCCGTGGCCGGTTTTTTCCTCATCGGGCTGGGCTTTGCCAACATCTTCCCGCTGATCTTCTCCATCGTGATCGACAAGCTGCCCGAGCACGCTAATGTCCTGTCCGGCCTGATGGTGATGGCGATCGTCGGAGCCGCCATCGTCCCGCCCATCATGGGCCTTGTGGCCGACTCGCTGGGCTCGGTCCAGTTGTCATTCCTGGTGCCGCTGCTGTGCCTCGTCTACATCACCTGGACTGCCCTCATGAACCTTCGCGCGGAGCGGGCCTGACCCCTCTGAGGAGTTCGCCGTATGCCCATCCGATTTGATACCGACGCGCGCATCGTGATGACGCTCGATGCGGGCGGCACCAATCTCAAGTTCTCCGCCATCCGCGGCAACCAGCTGCTCGCCGGCCCCATCAGCCGCCCCACCGAGGCGCACGACCTCGATCGCTGCCTGGCCAACATCGTCGCCGGTTTCGACGACATCCGTGCCTCGCTCCCCGCCGCGCCCGTCGCCATCAGCTTTGCCTTTCCCGGCCCGGCCGATTATCCCAATGGCATCGTCACCAACGAGAACAACCTGCCCGCCTTCCGCCACGGCGTCGCACTCGGGCCCATGCTCGCCGACAGGTTCGGCATTCCCGCGTTTCTCAACAACGACGGCGATCTGTTCGTCTACGGCGAGGCCATCGCCGGCTTCCTGCCTTACGTCAACAACCTGCTCGATCAGACCGGCAGCCTCAAGCGCTATCGCAATCTGTTCGGCATCACGCTCGGCACGGGATTCGGCGGCGGCATCGTAATCGGCGGCGAGCTGCTGATCGGGGACAACTCCGCCGCGGGCGAGGTCTGGCTGCTGCGCGACAAGCTCGATCCGCGCATGAATGCCGAAGAAGGCGCCTCCATCCGTGCCGTTCGGCGCGTCTACGCCCGTGCCGCCGGCATCCCCTTCGAACAGGCGCCCGAGCCCAAGGACATCTTCGAAATCGGTCTCGGCCGCGCCGTCGGCGACGCGGCGGCGGCCCGCGAGGCCTTCCGCCAGATGGGCGAGGTGGCCGGCGATGCCGTGGCCCAGGCGCTGACGCTGGTCGACGGCCTCGTGGTCGTGGGCGGAGGCATCTCCGCCGCGCATCCGCTGTTCCTGCCCGCCCTGGTCGATGCCATGAACGGCGTCTTCGAGCGCGAGGGCGAGCCGATGCGACGGCTGATTCCGCGCGCATTTAACATTGAGGATTCCGGACGGCGAGAGACTTTCCTGCGCGGCCACGCGCGCGAAATCGCGGTCCCGGGCTCGTCGCGCAACGTATCCTATGACCCGCTGCAGCGAACGGCCGTTGGCATTTCACGGCTGGGCACCAGCGAAGCGGTCTCGATCGGCGCCTACGCTTACGCGCTCCACCGGTTGGGCTGAGCCCGGCCCGGCTCGCGCCGCGTGACTTGCCCGTCGTTGAGACGCGGAATTGATAGGATGCGCCTCAGCATGCGCTGGCAGAGATTCGCCCTCCTGATCCCGTTCATCGTCCCGTGCGCTACGGCCCAGGTGCGGCCTACGCCCGCCGACTGGACCATCTACATCACCAACGACGCTTGCTCCGATTACACCTGGGGTTTCAACGAAGAGCCGACGCGCCGCGCCTTCGCCGACGTCGTGCGCGCGCATCTCGACGAAATGAACCGCACCGACTCCCTGGAGCCGGCCAACCGCGATCGCTATAACCTGTCGATCAGCCAGGAAGCACTCATGTTCCTGCGCTACTACCCCGAACGCAAAGCCGAGTTCCTGCGCCGCGTCCGCGAAGGCCGCATCTACATCGGTCCGTTCCTGAACAACAACCTGTGGGCCTTTCAGGGCACCGAGAGCCTGATCCGCTCGATGTACGCCGCCCGCCGGCTGGAGCAGGAGACCGGCGTTCCGCTCAAGGTCGGCATGCACATCGAGGAGCCCGCCCTGCCCTGGGGCGCGGCCTCGATTCTCGCCTCCAGCGGCATCCAGTCTCTGCTGGTCCATTTCTTCGACTACGACTCGAAGTTCTCCCAGCTCACCAACCCGCCGCTTTTCGCCTGGGCTGGTCCGGACGGACAGTCGATCCGCGTCTTGATGGACGATTGGGCGTCCGAGAAAAGCAACTATGTGCAAGGAGCCGATCTACTA
>JBEKHU010000122.1:0-7570 GCA_050012115.1 Bryobacteraceae bacterium
CAACCGGACGTGCAAACAAGCCCTCTTTACCGGCTCTCAGCAGCGTCTTGAGGTCGGGGGAGACGGAGTAGTTGCTGTCTGCGACATATTCACCAATCGGTCGTGGCTTGCTCCCATCGAACCCCGCCAGCCACATCTTTCCCCGGGTCGCGCCCGCTGCTCGAGCTCCTACCAGGATGCCGCCTTGCCGGGAGTCTGCCAGGCGCAGCCAAGCCTCATACTCCGGGTTGAGGAACGTCATTTTTTCCCGTTTCGGCTCGCCCCCATCAGTGGAGATGGACCAGAACTCGGTCCAGATCTGGGCTGCGGCCTGATTCGGCGACTGTTCTCCTTCTGAGGTGTACAGGATCCTCCCGCCGTGCACGGCCAGGAATCCCGACTGTAGACGCCCCCCGTGGGTCAACTGAGTCACCCGCGTCCTGGGCGCCGGGACCGGCCATAGCCCGGTCACCAGGATGCCCACCACCAGGCCCAGCGCTCCCGCGCCCCACCCCGTCCGCCGATGCGAGCGCGCCGCTTGTATTATCGGCGCCGGAACTTCCTTGGGCCCCTCCAGCTCCACCGGCGCCACGAAGCGGTAGCCCCGCCGGGCCACGGTGACAACGTAGCGAGGCCTGTCGGCGGAGTCACACAGCGCGTCGCGCAGTTTGTTGACTGCCTTGTTGAGGCTCTGCTCGTAGTCGACGAAGGTGCCGTCGGGCCACAGCCGCCGCTGCAGGTCCTCGCGGGAGACCACCTCGCCGGGCCGCTCCAGCAGCGCCAGCAGAACTTCCCACGGCTGGTCCTGCAGACGGACGCTCAGGCCGTTCTTGCGCAGCTCGCGCGCCGCCTCGTCCAGTTCGTAGGCGCCGAAGCGGATCTTCCTGGAATGGCCCTCACTGCCCGGCAAAACCGTTCCTCCGTGGGGATCGGTAGCAGTGTAGCATCGCCCGGCGGCCGTTACAAACGGGGCATAAAATCTGTTAACCCGCTGTTGTTTCAATCAGATCAACGGGGAGCGGCGATGCACAAGCTATTCAGAGAAGGTTCCGCCTCGGTCCATGGAAAATTCGGGGCATGGGCCCCAAGGTGGGTCCATGAAACGCCTAACCACTCTCCCCTGCATCCGCTGCCTGGTTTCTGGGTCCTGCAGCGCGCGTTGCCTGGCCGTGCAGCGTAGTCTGCTGTTCCTGTTGTGTTTCTTTAGCGTCGGGCTGACGCTGGCGTTCGCGACTTCGGTGGCCCATCTGCCGCTGGCGATCGGGATGGACCAGTTTGCGAGCACGGCCCTCGGCGCGGTCTTCGGTACGGCGCTGCTGTGGGGCGGGTCGCAAGTTCACACTCGGGTCAGTAGGAGGATCGACCGCGCGTTCTTTCGCAGTGCCTACGACGTCCGGGTCATTCTGGAGAACCTGGCCGCCAAGTCTCGCACCGCCGCCAGCCGCGAGGCGCTGGCGCAGTTGCTTCTGAACCAGCTCGACGCCGCTCTCCAACCGGCTTCTCTGGTGGTCTACTTGGCGACAACTGGCGACGAACTGGGCGCCGCCGCCGGCCTCGTGCCACCGGAACTCCGAACGATCTCTGCGACCTCGCCGCTGCTCGTGGAATTGGCCGGCCGGGGCGAGCCTTGGCAACTGCCGCCATCTGGTCTCGACAACGATCCCCGGACGGCGGTGCTGGCTCCGCTCCATTCCGGCTGCCTGGTCCCGATGCTGGGCCACGAAGGCCGGCTGGTCGGGCTACTGGCGCTGGGTCCGCGCCTGTCCGAGGAGCCCTACTCGGCCGAGGACACACGCCTGCTGGCCTCCGTCGCCAGCCAGGCGGGCATGGCGATTGAGAATTTCCGCCTGGCCGAGGACATCGCGGAGAAGCTCGAAGCCGAGCGCCGCGCGATGCGCGAAATGGAGATCGCGAAGGACGTTCAGACCCGGCTGCTTCCTCAGGCCGCGCCGGAGCTGAACACGCTCGACTGCGCCGGCCAATGTATCCAGGCCCGGCGCGTCGGTGGAGATTATTACGATTTCCTCGAACTCGGCCGTGACCAGGTCGGGCTGGTGCTGGCGGATGTCTCCGGCAAAGGTGTCCACGCCGCGCTGCTGATGGCCAACCTGCAGGCCCATCTGCGCACTCTCAGCGGACTCACGCGCGGCGCCACGGAGCGCATGTCGCCGCTCGATCTCGTCACCACCCTGCAGCAGTTGAACCGGATCATGTGGAAGTCCACCGCCGCGCAGCACTATGCCACGCTGTTCTTCGGCCTCTACGATGACCGCACGCGCCGCCTGACCTATGTCAATTGCGGCCATAATCCGCCCATGCTGTTGCGCGCCGGCGGCGGCGTGGACCGGTTGAAACCTACGGCCACGGTCATCGGACTGTTCGAAAAATGGGACTGCGTCGCGCGCGAGATTCAGCTCGATCCCGGAGATCTCCTGGCGATCTTCAGCGACGGGGTCACGGAGGCCATGCTGGGCGAGCAGGAATTCGGCGAACCCCGTCTGCTGGACCAACTACGCGATACAAGCGCACTTCCGGTGGCGCAGGTCGTCAGCACCGTCTTCGACGCGGTCCAGCAGTTCAGCGCCGGCGATCAGTCCGACGACCTGACCCTGGTCATCGCCCGGGCCCGATAGCTCTTCGGAAACCCAAGAAGCCCGGGCTTTCGGATTTCTGGGCGCGCAACGACGCTGCAATGACAGCGGATTTCAGCCCACTCGTGCGCTGCCGCGCCGCACGCCAGCCTCAGGCCGATTTGGAGAAACGGAACGAACTGGCGCATTTCACCCGGCGCGGCTCAAAGCCCGGCCGGTTGGCAAACGGCCTCGCGTTCCTGGCGGGACGCGTTTCGCCGCGTTTCGCCGTCATCGGCGTAACCTGGAACGGCCGCACCGGCACGGGCACGTGCACCGGCAGTTCCGGAACTTCGTGCGCCGAGGAGTGGCGGGTCAGCGTCAGGCTCAGCGCCCGTTCGATCTGCCGGACCGCGCCGCGCTCGGAGGGCGTGAAGAAGCTCGAGGCCACCCCGCGGCGCCCGGCTCGGGCCGTGCGTCCCACGCGGTGGATGAAGTCCCCCGGCACGCGCGGCAGGTCGAAGTTCACCACGTGCGCGATATCGTCCACGTGAATCCCGCGCGCCGCCACATCGGTAGCTACCAGCACCCGGTAGTAGCCCTCCTGGAAGCCGCGCAAGGCCTGGTTGCGTTGGTTCTGGCTGCGGTCGCCGTGGATCGCCGCCGTCTTGAACCCGGCCGCCGTCAGGCGGTGCGACAGCCTGTCGGCCCCATGCTTGGTGCGCGCGAAAACGAGGAATGAGCCAGTCTCCTTGGTCATCAGCGACTGCAGCAGCGTCACCTTGCGCTTGTCTTCCACCTCGTAGGCGCGCAGGTCGATGTCGGGTGCCGGCGCCTTGGTGGAACCGATCGAAATCCGCACCGGATCGCTCAGGTGCGCATTGATCAGGTGGGCCACCGATTGTTCGATGGTGGCCGAGAAGAACAACGTCTGGCGCTTGGCCGGCAGGCTCGACAGGATACGCTTGAGCGCGGGCAGGAAGCCCATGTCAAGCATCCGGTCGGCTTCGTCCAGCACGAGAAACGATGCGCCTTCCAGGCGCGCCAGGCGGCGCTCCAGGAAATCGCACAACCGGCCCGGCGTCGCGATCAGGACGCGCGCGCCGTCGCGCAGCGCCCGAAGTTGCGGGCCTTCATTCATGCCGCCGACAGCAACCGCGCTGCGGATGCCGGTGCCGGCGGCGATCTGGCCGAAGACCTGCTGAATCTGCAGCGCGAGCTCGCGCGTGGGGGTCAAAATCAACGCCTGCAGGCCCTTCTGGGCCGGGCCGCGCGAGAGGATTTCCACCATCGGGAGAAGAAACGCCAGCGTCTTGCCCGTACCGGTCTGCGCCGTGGCGACCACGTCGCGACCTTCCAGGACGGGGGGAATTGCCTGCGCCTGCACAGGCGTGGGCAGCTTGAATCCGCCGGCGTCAAGATTGCGCTGGAGGACTGTGGACAAAGAGAGTTCTGAGAATTGGTTCATGTTGTTCAAACGGGAAGGTGGATCAGCGGACCGGCGGCAAGATGCGGGCGGGACGAATCAAACTTCCAACTTTTTGTATTATAACGCAGTTTCCACCCATCTGCTCGCCTGCTTCGCGGCGTGAGATGATTTGCAGGGAGGATCGAGACAATGCTGCATTCGTTAGACCCGTTGTGCCGGCGCGTGGGCTTGGCTTGCGCCGTGCTGGCCTTCCTGCCCGCCCTCGCCGGCGCCGGCTCCATCGATACCGAGCGCCTGAAACTGATTCCCGCGCGGATGCAGGAGTTCGTCGACGACGGCTCCATCTCGGGAGCGGTCTCCCTGGTCGCGTACCGCGGCAAGGTGGTGGCCCTCGACGCGGTCGGATTCAGCGACATCGAGAATCACAAGCCGATGCGCGCCGGCACCATTGTGCAGATCATGTCGCAGACCAAGTCGTTCACCGGCGTAGCCGCCATGATGCTGGTCGAGGAGGGCAAGCTCGATCTGACGCGCGCCGTGCAGGACTACCTGCCGGAGTTCAAGGGCCAGCTCGTCGAGGAAAAGCGGCCCGATGGCGCCACCTCTACCCACCCGCCCGAACATCCCATGACGGTCTGGCAGTTAATGTGCCACACCTCGGGCTTCGCTTTTCTGCCATCCAGCGGTCCGCTGAGCCGTATCCACTTCACTCTGGACGCCACGTTGGAGGAAGCCGTGCGCGGCTTTGCCCGCGAGCGCCTCGTGACCGAACCGGGGAAGAAATACTCGTACAGCAACATGGGCATCGCCACCCTCGGCCGCATTATCGAGGTCGTCTCCGGGAAGGAATACTCCCGCTTCGTGCAGGACCGCATCCTGGACCCGCTGGGGATGCAGGATTCGTTCTTCTATCCGCCCGAGTCCAAGCGCGCCCGGATTGCGATGATCTACCAGCACGAAGACGGAAAGCTGGTGCTGTCGCGCGGCCGGGCGCAGGCCGGCGATCCCGCCGCCTATCGCGCGGGAGCGAAGTATCCGGGGCCGGAACTGGGCCTCTACTCCACCGCCGCCGATCTGTTCCGCTTCTACCAGATGCTCGCCAACGGCGGCGAATTCAACGGCCGGCGGGTTCTCTCGGCGCAGGCCGTGGAAGCGATGAAGCAGGATCGCACGCCGGAACACTCCGGCTACGGGCTGACTGTGTCTGTCAGGAATAATCCGGCGCTGCTGTTCGACCTGGTTTCGCCGGGATCCTTCGGCCATGGCGGCGCGTTTGGCACCAGCGGCATGGTCGATCCCCGGAATGAGCTGGTCATCATCTTCCTGCCCCAGATGAACGATGGCACGGCCGGCACGGCGCAGCACCTATTCACACAGATCGCCGAATCGGCTGTGCGGTAACCGCAATCGGCCCTGCCGCTGCCTGCGTCCCCTGGTCAGTATTTGGGCGGTAGAATACTCTTCCGGTCCCCGGAGATCACGAAGTCGGAAGCAGGACGCCATTCTAGCTGCTGCTCCCCTCTTGGCGCTTCCGGTTCTTTCTGCGCGGGCGCCTCGGACGGCGTCTCGATTCGGATGGCGTCGCAGGCGTAGCACACCAGGCCCCCGAGCACCCAATTCACCACACCCATGAATAGGATGATGTGTTCCTGCGCGCGGGTGAGATCTCGGCCGACAATGTTTGCGATGGCAAAAGCGCCAAGCGCTACACTCACATAGAACCAGCGCAGGACCCAGCGGTGCAGGCGGATCTGTACGTCCACAGCAACCTCCATGTCCCTGTAGGGATGTAGCGAGGGGGCCGGACGTTGCGGCTCTTTTGAAAGCCAGTGCTCACTAGCCTGGAAGTTTCGCCACGATCGTAGCGAGGCGCGATGAGAGGGCTGCATATACAAGGCGCGCTTGCGGGACGCCCGGAGGCGTACTTGGCAGTACGTCGAGGACTTCCGACCGAGCGCAACTTGAGTAGATGCGGCCCTATCGCGCGCCGTAGCCGATTGCTGGTGAAACATCCGGGCTAGATGTCGCGGCTTGGTGACGCCGGACTCTTCCGCGGATGGCAGCGCAGTCGTTCGTCATTTCCATAGGCTCCGCCGCCGCTCCCGACCGTCAAAACACCGCGATTCCACCGTGCGTGACGATACACGGTGAATTGTCGATAAGTCCTTTAGATCACCGTAGATACACGGTGAAGCACGGTTTTCGCGCAAAAATGCGTCTGTTAATGTGTATAAGTCCTTTGTTTGCCACAGATCCACCGTGACGCACGGTGCAGCGTGTTAATGTGGCGCCTTAATGTTCGTAACTCCAATCATTGCAGCAGATCCACCGTGACGCACGGTGACGCATGTTAATGTGCGTCAAAATGCGCGTTAAATCTCAATAACTCCTTTGTTTGCCACAGATCCACCGTGAAGCACCGTGAAAATCGTGTAAGTTCTTTAGAACTAAGTACTTACACGACTGGCGCGGGCGCATTCGCGGCGCAATACGGCTAAGACCTTTAGAAAACCGTAGTTACACGGAAACGCAAAAAACCGGTGTTTTTACGGTAAAAACACGGTGAAACACGGTGTTTTCACGGTAAAATCGCGTTCCGCGCACGGTCGCTCGACCAGAACCCGAAACCCGGCGCCGTTTCATCGGCTGGATCCGCTGTGCTTAGGATTTGTGGATACCGTCCTGGGTTTCCGGGTTTCTGTGGGGTCCGGGGCTGTGGACCCGACGCGTGCGAGATTAGTTCTTTTCCGCGCTCGTTGCGCGGTCTACGAACACCAGAGTATATACTGACAAGTCGAGCTGTCATGGATCAGTACGAGCAACTACTCAAACGGGCCGAAGAGTTGGTGCAGGAGATGGGGGAAGTGTTGCAGCAGATTCGTGCGGTCCAGCGCTCGCAAGATAGTGGCGCGGCGCTACCGTCTGCTGTTCCGAAGGCGCCGGCCCGCGTTCCACGGCCGCAAAGGGAATTTCGTGATCGAGATGTGGCTTTGAGGATTGCCGCCGCAGTATTGCTGTTCTGCGTAGTCGAATCCGCCGTGTTTCACTCCGGTTTCTACACTAATTATCTCAACGCTAGGTCGACCGCCGGCTCGCTTGCGATGAACATCAGACTCGAGCAGAACCGGAAGCTCACGGGCCCGAATGAGGTGCTGACCGTCGGCGACTCGAGAATGGGCCTCTGGACTCGCGTGACTGACCGGCTCGTGCCGGAGACGGGATATGCGCTGGCGAGTATCGCGACTCCCGGGACCCACCCGCGATGCTGGTACTACATGTTGCGCGAATTGGACCCTGATCGGCGGCGCTATGCCGCTGTACTGGTTCCGGTGAACGAGTTGGAGGACGAAGATTGGGGCGACTTATCGCGGGAGGAAGTGGATGTGCACTACTTGGTGCCTCTACTCCGCGTGAGCGACGCTTATGACTTCGTCCGTTCGTTGCCTACATTCAAACTGCGCAGGCTGGCGTTGCGAACAGTTTTTTTGAAAGGTCTTACATACAACCAAGACTTTCAGGATTTGCTCGACAAGTATACGCCCCGCATGGCAGAACTTAAATGGATCCGCGAGAATATGGCGCAGGTGCGCTA
>JBEKHU010000123.1:0-7569 GCA_050012115.1 Bryobacteraceae bacterium
GACTTCATGCGGGTGCCGAGGCCGGCGGCGGGAAGAATGACAGAGACTCTCATAATTCAAAAAGCGATCGGCTGGGGCCTGGTGGCACTAAGGATTCGCGGCCGGCGGCCCGGCGGCCGGCGCGGCAGGCTGAGGCGCCGTGGAGCGTTCGCGATCATGCGCGCGCTCCGGCGGCGGGATCACCGCCTTGTCATAGACCCGATGCACGCGCTCGTCGAAGCGCCCGAAGATCATCTTGCCGGCCGTGGTCTGCAGCACGCTGGTCACCGTGATGTCGATGGTCTTTGAAATCATGCGTTTGGCGTTGTCGACCACCACCATCGTCCCGTCGTCCAGGTAGGCCACGCCCTGGTTGTATTCCTTGCCCTCTTTCAGGATGAACACCCGCATGATCTCGCCCGGCAGGACGATCGGCTTGAGCGAATTCGCCAGTTCGTTGATGTTCAGCACCTCCACGCCGTGGAGTTGCGCGACTTTGTTCAGGTTGAAGTCGTTGGTGACCACCTTGCAGTCGTACATCTTCGCCAGTTCGATCAG
The DNA here is from genome assembly GCA_050012115.1 of Bryobacteraceae bacterium. Lineage (GTDB taxonomy): Bacteria > Acidobacteriota > Terriglobia > Bryobacterales > Bryobacteraceae > CAIVVT01. The sequence continues at coordinate 538 of JBEKHU010000123.1, forward strand.
CTTCAGATCGACCTCGCGCACGTGCGGGAAATCCTCCTCGAGGATCTGCACGTTGATGTGGGCCATTTTCTGGATGCGCTGCAGCACGTCGAGGCCGCGGCGGCCGCGGTTTCGCTTCATCGAATCGGCCGAGTCGGCAACCAGTTGCAGCTCCCGCAGGACGAACTGCGGGACCACCAGAATGCCGTCCAGAAACCCCGTTTCCGCGATATCCGCGATGCGGCCGTCGATAATGACGCTGGTATCGAGGATCTTGAAACTTTGTTTGGATGCTTTTTCCCCGCCGAACAGCCCGCCCAAAGCGGCCAGATTCAGCATTTCACCCTTGTTTGCGCCGACCACCAGGCCGACGTAAGACATAATGAGCAATATCAGTAACTGCAGGAAGGAAACAGTGTGACGATCGCCTGGGGTCAATGCCCAGGTCAGGATCAGGGAGATCAGAAAAGCGCCGAGAATGCCCAGCACCGAGCCAGCTGCCGCGCCGATCAACCTCTTCAAACTGACCTTTCGGATTCGCAGCTCGAATAAGACGACAACAATTCCCGACCCCAGGCCCGCTCCGGCGGCCTGGAGTTCATCGAGTCCGAAAGGCTTCAAATACCACGCGGCGGCCGACAGGGTGAGGACAAGAATAAGCCTAACAAGAAGAAGGTCGTACATAGTACCTCACTCCGCCGACACAAAGCCCGGCCTGCATGCCCTCCACGCGGCCCGCTCTGCGCCATGAGTATACCACTGAGGTTCAAGAAAGAGAGGGGGAAACAAGCGGAGAAGAAGAAAATCCGCCGGAGCGCGCAACGCGCACCGGCCGCCGTGGAAGCCGAATCGGGAGCTACAGCGCCTTCGCCAGCTCTTCGGCGAACAGCGTTTGCGGACCCTGGGGCTTGCGCGCGTGCTTCTTGCCGCCGCGCCGGTTGCGCTCCATCGGCGGACCGCTGGGCGGGCCGCTGGGTGCGCTGACGATGGGGCCGCCGGCGGGGGCGGAAGCGCTCGCCGCGCGGGGTGGCGCGGAGAAATGGTGGCCCTCGCGGCGCGGCGCCGGAGGCGGCGGGCCGGCGGCTCTGGACCGGGGCGGCTGGGCCGGGTTGGCCCGCAGCAGGCGATCCTCGAGCGGGGCGCGGTCAAAGCGCTTGATGATGAGGTGCATTTCCTCTTCATTCGGCGCTTCGATGAAAGCGAAACCTTTGGACTCTTGCGTCTCCGGATTACGGATGACTTTGACTGAATCGGCTACCAAGTTTTCCGCCACAAGCCAGGCCTTGATGTCGTCGGCCGTGACCCACGGGGGGAGGTTACCAAGAAAAACCGTCGCACTCATTTAGTTCGGGAAGGGCTCTCCGTCGGGGATTCGGACCGGTTCCGGGAACGTTGGTCCATGCGGCACTTCAATCATAACACGCGCATTCTGAAGCGGCAACGCGATCAGGCACATGAAATTGTCTATATATTGCAGATTCCCGCCGGAAGACGTGAAGGCCGCGGTTCTTCAAACCGGCGTTTAGAGAACGAGTCGCCCCGTCCTCAACGGGTCGGCATGCGGAGTTGTCTGAAATCGTCGGGGCCGCGGATTTCCTCTCCAATGGCGATGAAGCGCCGGGTGATGATTTGCACCTTTGAAGCATCCACGCCAAGCGCGGCCAGGGTTTCCCGGAGCTGGCTGGCCGGGATGAAAGTTGTCGTGCCGGAGCTGCGCAATACCGCGTCGATGGACTGCTCCAACGCCGTCAATTGCGGGTTGGGCAGCGCCCTGAAAAGCAGCGCGGTGGTTAGTTCCTCAGCGAAACTCATGACGGCGGCCCGCGACGGTTGGTGTCCCGTCTCCGCCAGCGACATGATTGCATCGGCAAGCTGGTGGCTTAGCGTTGTCGGGGACGCGCCACGCTCTTTGAACGCCTGCAGGGTGGAGCGTAACGTTGGGGTCGCCTTCGGCCCTCTGGCGGCGGATTTGTCCTGGCCGACAGCCCCGCCGATCAGGCAGACGCCCAACAGTAGTACGGAACAGGCAAGCCTTTTCATGGCCAGATTGTAGTCTCAGGCGGTGGCGGAGGCAAGGGGTGGATCGCGAGTCAACTTGAGCGGATTGACCGAGTCCGCGATCACCATTCGACCAAGGCGCAGATTATCTCCGGCGACGGCGTAGCCCACGCAATAGCACGCGTCGTCGACAGTGCCGGTGATCAGAGGGGAATCCCGAAGAACCTGCTCAATCGAGTCGATGCGCAGATAGACGGCGCCCAACTGGCGAGCCAGCTCCGTGGCAATCATTGTCTTTCCCGTGCCCGGCAGGCCGCCAAAGATAATCAACATGGGCGCATGCCTTTCCCCGACGGTTGATTTGCTCTCCCCATAGGTTCGATGGTAACCGCGTTGCCGGCCATCCGGAAGGCGGCTCGCAACGGCGCATTGCGGGGGGCTGCTGTCGCGTCGCCGGGCGGAGCTCGCTCCAAGAAGGCAGTCCGCTCAGCTTGAGCGGATTGTTTATTGAAAACAAATGGCTTATCTACAAGAAACCCGCTCAACCTGAGCGGATTGCCCCAGCGCCCGCGCTCGATCCGCGGCGCGATCTGTCTCGAGCTGACGGGTTGTGCCGGAGGGGCGCATGGGCATTGGAACGGACCTGACGTGCGGTTTGAGCCCTCACCGGAACTTCTCCACCATCATCAGGTCGCTCTGCTCCTCCAAGACTGAGTACAGCAGCCAGCGGTCCTCGGGAGACACGGAAATGCCCCAGCCGATCTTCCCCTCGACCCTCGCGACGGTCTCGATCTTCCGCGTGGCGAAGCGGAAGCGTTGAATCAAGGGGCTCTTCCAACCTGAGAAGAAGTAGATCCCGCGCTCGGCCACAGCGAACAACTGCGGGCACACCGAGTCGACGATCCGGATCTCCTCGCCACCCTCCGCGGGCACCCGCCACAATTCGGTATTGCTCCCCTCATTGACCAGCGCGAGCAGGTAGTACACGAACTTCCCGTCGAGCGATTCAAGGCCGCAAGTGCCTCCCTGTCTGGTGACCTGCACCGGGTCGCCCCCGCCGGCGGGAACCTTCCACACCTGCACCTTCCCACCGCGGTCGGAGTCGAAGTAGATCCATTTCCCGTCCCGCGACCACGTGCAACTCAACTCAATACCTCGGCTGCCGGACAGTCGCTCCGGCTTTCCGCCGTCCGCGCTGACGATCTGGATCTCATAGGTCCCGCCAGTGTAGGTGGCGAAGGCGATGCGGCGTCCGTCCGGGGACCAGGCAGGGTTTGCTGCATACGGGCCGCCGAATGCGGTCAGTTTCACGCTGTTCGAGCCGTCGGCGTCGCACACCCAGATCTCGTGGCTGCCGGAGCGATTCGAAGCGAACGCGATGCGCTTGCCATCCGGCGAGTATTGTGGATACGAGTCCAGCCGCGTCGAGCTCATCGGCATGTCGGTCGCCTGCCGGCTGCCGCCCATTTCCAGGCGCCGGATGTGCGCGGAGAAGCTCCTCTGTGTGTAAGCCAACCGGCCCTGCCGGGATATCGCCGGCATGAGATAGTTGGCTGCGCCACCCAGGGGGAGCGGCTCGGGTTGTCCCGGTTGATGCGTGGCTCCGCGAACGGTCATTTGCCAAAGAGTCGCGTAACCGGAGGAAGCGCTTGATGAAAACAGGATCGAATTCCCGTCGGGCCACCACGCCGGATCACCCGCGCTTCTCTGCCGGGACGTAAGGCGCTTTGGCTCGCCCACGCCGCGCAGTTCTTCGGACAGTTCCAGCAGATAGAGATCTCCGCCCCTCGCCCGGCCGCCCGCCCTGGTGAACACCACCGCCCGCCCATCCGGTGAAACAGCAGGGTATTCATCGCCATCGAGACTGCCCATCGGCGGAGAAGTCAGCCTGCGCCTCTCGCCGGTTTCGACGGAAACCAGAAACAAACCAAGTGGCTCCTGGGTCGAATTCCTGTCGGGAACTACGAGCCATCGGCCGCTGGGGTGCCACGACAACATACTTCTCCAAATGCGGGCAGCCACTCCCCAGGAAACCTCGGTAAGCTTTCGCTCGACCCCGCCCACGGCCGGGATCAGGATTATGCCGCTTTTCTCGTTGGCCAACGCGCGCCGGAAGGCGATCCAGCGTCCGTCCGGGGACCAGGCGGGACCCAAGTCAGTGGCCGGATCCTGCGTGAGACGCACGGGCGCATCCGCGCCGATCAGTTTGACGTAGATGTCATAGTTGTCCTGCCGGGGGCCATTCCAGGCGAACGCCACGCGGTCCCCCTCAGGGGAGAAACTCGGAGACAACTCGGCGCCCGGATAGCTCGTCAGGGGAACTGGGGCCAGTACGGCTGGCGTTGCCTTGCCGGGCCGGTTCGCAGCCACAGGGCGCATCCGGCGGCGACCAAAACGACCGCGACGCTGGCCGGAAGCCACAGCCGGCGCCGGGCAACAACGGGCGCATGCGGCTGGGGCTCTTCCCACGTGACCGGCGGGATCACCCGGTAGCCCCGTTTGGCGATCGTCTCGATGATTGCGGGCTGCCGCGCATCATCTTCAAACGCGTGCCGGAGTTCTACAATGCAGCGCGTCAGGGAGTCATCGGAGACATATGTATCCGGCCACACTTCTCGGCGGATCTCCTCTTTGGAGACCACTTGCCCTTGCCGCCGGGCCAGGCAGACCAGCACGTCCATCGCCTTCGGCGTGAGGTGAGACGCGCGGCCGTCGCCAACCAGACTGCCAAGTTCAGGTCGGATCAGCCAGGCCCCCAGGCGAAAGTCCATAAGTGCGGCCCGACCGCATTCTAGCACCGGGCAAGGAAACCGGAGCCGCGGCCGGAGCGCTGCGCCAAGCCATGGTCTCAGGAGAACTCGGAACTTCGTCGGGGAATTATCGGCTTTCGGTTGCATCCGTTGCGTCCAGTGCGTGCCACACTACCACGCGTAGGAGGGAATACAAGTGGTTTCTTTACTCAAAAGACTTGTTGTGATCGCGGCTGTCGTGATCGTGGGTTTGTCGGCTCAGAGCCCGCTGGCAACGAACAACTCCGGGCATGACAGAGCGTGCGAGTTGGCTGGCACATGGTACGGCGGCAGCGACATGACTGTGCCATATCAGTTCACGGCCATACCCATGGGAGATGGACGCCATTCCATGAGGTTTCAGCAGGCAATCGATTACCTCTCCCTTGGGTTCCTCTGGGTGACAGATTGGACGGGGGAAGCCGTCAGAGTACGCGGGCAGAAATATCGTGTGCACGCTGTGGCGTTCTATGTGAATGGTCCGGTCAATGCCCAGCAGTTGGGAGGCAGCCTGGAGATGGATGGAGTTATCTCGACCATGGAATTCAGCGACGACTGCAACACGATCACGAACACGATCGACACGTTTATCGGCTACATTCCATGGACCGAGGAGAAGGAGCCCTTTGTCACTGATCCCGATTACAACTGGCTTGAGGTGATCGGCATTGAAACCCTCGTGGAAACGTATCACCGCATGCCTACGGCTGGCTTGAACGGCCCATTTGCCAGCCATGCGAATAATCTCCTCCGCCCTGACGGGACGAAATTGCGCGGGAAGAAAAGGTAAGTTGCGACTCACGCTCGTAGCCTTCGGAGCGGAAGCTCTGGAGTATAAGTGAGACTGGCGCACTGTGGATCCACCGTGCATATCACCGTGCGCGGAGCGTGATTTCACCGTGAAAACACCGCGTTTTACCGTGTTTTGACCGTGAAAACAGCGGTTTTTTCGTGCACCGTGCTTCACGGTGGATCTGCGGCAATTAAAGGACTTACTCGAATTTCACCGTGCATTTTGAGGCACATTAACAGGCGTCACCGTGCGTCACGGTGAATCTGTTGCAATGATTGGAGTTGCGCACATTAAGGCGCCACATTAACATGCCGCACCGTGCGTCACGGTGGATGTGTGGCAAACAAAGGACTTACAAACATTAACAGGCGCATTTTTGCGCGCGCACCGTGCTTCACCGCGTATCTACGGTGTTCTAAAGGACTTATCGACAATTCAGCGTGTAGCGCCGCGCACGGTGAATTCGCGGTGTTTTCGGGTTCGTCAGCAGGCGGAGGCTGTCGAGATTTGGTGAGCGCGGGGGCGATTCGCCAAGTCCGGGCTACCGCAAACCCGACACAAATCCTGACCAGAAGGAACCGGCTGGAAAGCCGGTTCGCAGGCGAGAAAGCCTGCCCCACAAGAGCAGCGTCGTGGGGATATGGAAGCCGCCCTTGTAGTGGACGCCTTTCAAGGTGAGCGCGGGCTCTCCGGCCCGGTCCAGGCAGCCGAACCACGCGCCGAATTGCGGGCCGGGAAAGCGGCGCCAGGTCCACTCATCGACGCGGGCCAGCCAGTCGAGCCACTTGCGGTCGCCGGTGCAGGCGCGGTGCAGCGCGGCCGGGGTGCAACCCTCCCGCGAACAGGGGAGTAAAGCGGCGTGATTGGCGCTAGGGCCGCCGCGGGCATGGGAGGCGGGAAACCTGGCAAGCGCCGCGGCCATCTTGTGCAAGGTAAGCCAGCGATCGGCAATCGCCGGCGTTGGAATGGGAGGAACAGTCATGAACACGCAGATCAAGCTTGCGGTTTCGAGAACCACGCGCCGGATCCTGTGGGCGGTCGTGGCGACGGCCGCGATGTTGTCTTTGCCGGTGCAGGCGCAGGTGATGTCTGCAGGGCAACTCGACAACCTGGTGTCGCGCATCGCGTTGTACCCCGACCCGCTGCTGGCGCAGGTCCTGACGGCTTCCACGTATTACGATCAGATCCCGGATGCCGCGGCGTGGGCGGACCAGCACAGCTACCTGCAGGGCGACGACCTGGCCCGCGCGATTGAGGCGGACAACGTGCCGTGGGACCCGAGCGTGCAGGCGCTGCTGCCGTTCCCGTCGGTACTGGACGGGATGGAGCGCGACATGAACTGGACGCAGGCCTTGGGCGAAGCCGTGCTGAACTCGCGGGATGCGATCATGGACGCGATCCAGCGCATGCGCCAGCGGGCCTACGATTACGGCTACCTGCGCGATTGTCCGCAGTATCGCGTTCTGGCCGACG